>NZ_JADDIL010000010.1:0-150281 GCF_020826795.1 Microtetraspora sp. AC03309
GGGAAGGGTGGGCCTGGGGGCTCCATCTGGGGGTCCATCTGGGGGTCCATCGGTTCAGGCTCCCTGGCTCTTGAGGAGCGCGGCGATGAGTTCCTGCACTTCCTTCGTGGCTTTCTCCCTGAGCTTCGCCTGCGCCTGCAACCATGCGGGGGACGCACCCGAAACGAAGTAGGAGCTTCCGGACTGCTTCGAGCTGTTCGCCGCGCGGGAGAGCCACTGTGAATTAGCGGGAGAGTTGGCGACGAGATACATGTTCCGCGGGGTGAGCTTCAGGAAGTCACGAAATGTGACCAGACGCCTCAATGGAATGATGTGATCGAACGCCACACCATTAATCGTCCGACCGGGGTATGCGGGGTCGGCGGACCCGATTGCGGGAGCCCGCATGCCTTGCAGGTACGAGGTCCGGGGTATGTCGGGCCGAGTTTCATCGAGCGCCTTATAGACCGCCTTGATGGACGACGGAAGCGGTACCGGTTTTCTGTCCGATCGCGTGGTCATGCCCGGCTTTCCCGGCCCGTACTTGAGGAAGTCATAGGTTTCCGGATTCCATCGGCTACCTGCTCGCTTCTGTGCGAGGGTCAACTTCCCTGCCGCTGTTGCGATCTTGCTGAGCTTGTCCTTGCTGGGGGTGACAACCGTCGACAGCGGATGGTTGACTTTCATCTGGAAAAACGCCTCGGCACAGGCCCGCAGCCGGGCGGCGACCGGGCCTTTTTGGGCATTGAGAGCCCTCGCTTCGGCGTTGTACGCGGCGACGGCTCCCGCGTTGGATTGTGCAGGCGGATTAGCGTTGTGCACGCGGATCTTCTCGCGTAACGCCCTCGCTTCCGCGACCAAATCCGCGCAGTTTTCCTTGTAATCGAGGCTGGCCGCCGCCACGGGCGAGGCTCCGACTGTTACGAGGCCGGCCGAGCAGACCAAGGCCAGGGGTCCGGCGATCCTTCGGAATGTGCGCAGCATGCTCCTCGCTCTCTCGTTTCCTCGCTCCCTCATACGCCGTGGACGATCGGTCAGGGAAAAACCGACCTGCCGGCGTACGACGCTTCGGGAGATAAGACCAGATGTGCACTGCGAGCGCTTACCTCATCCTGCCTGTCATGCGACCGTCACGCCACCCCCATTACCATCTGACTCTGCTTTCGCCACCGACACAGAAATACTGTCCACTCGCACATAAGAGCGTGTTTGAAAAGTGGCAATATCGGTTGATAACAGGAAATTTACTGGCCACCAGAACGGTCGACTTTCCACGATTCCCCGCGCCTATCTCTTCTCCGTGAACGGCTCGGCGGCGGTCCTCGCACCGGCCGGCGCACGGATCCGAATCGTCGAGGAGCGGGCTCACCGCCGCCTCTTTCGGCGCAGCCATCTGGCGATCTCGGGTACGGCAGTAGCGATGGCGGGGAGCGCGACGAACACGAGGCCGACGATGAGCGGGCCGCGCCCGCACTCGCCGGCCGGTCGATAGCCGATTGCGAAATGCGTTTCCGGCCGACCCTGAAAGCTTCCAGGTTGTCGCATCCCGTGCTCGCGCCTGAGCATCTCCCGGAGAAAGAAGAATCTGTGATCACCGCTTGCTAGGAGGATTCATGGCACTGACGAGGAAAGCCTTCGCGGCGGCAGCTCTGTGCGCGTCGGCGTTCGTGGTCCCGCTCGTCGTCGCGCCGGCGCCGGCATTCGCCGCGAACACCTGTCGTCTGCCGACGCAGGCAACGCCACCCAGCAGGTTCATCAAGAGCTACAGCAACTGCAACACCTGCGTCTCCGAGGCTTACAAAAGGTCGCAAAACATCCTCGGCTTCCGGTACTACTGCACCTACAACCCGAGCAACAACCTGAACGACCTGCACCAGTACCTCGGCTAGTACTCCAGCCGTAGATCCTGATCATGCCTCGTCAACGGCCTGTCACCGGTAGTGGCTGATCCGGGCACGGGCTTGATGGCCTCGTCGCCGGCGGGACCAGCTCAGCACATCGGCCGCGGTCCGATCAGTCCTGGTGAGCAGCCGAACGAGCAGGCCCTGATCTCGCCCAGAGTCAGTGGAGCCGGTTCGGAGACCGCGGTGGCCGCCTGGCTCGCTCGCAGGCGGCCACCGCGACAAGGACGGCGTGGGCCAGCATGGCCAGTGTGGTCCACCGATACCACGATCGCCGACGGCGGACGTGATGCGCGTCCGTCCGGCCAAGGCCCAGCAGAAGATTTCCGGGCGGCTGCGTTCGGAGCGGGCCACACGCAGAGCGGACAGCCGGCCGACCAGACCCGCGTGCGTGGCCAAGGCATACCGGGCCTGAAAGGAAACTCCTCACGAGGACTCTCACTGTGCGCCCTCCGGCCAGATCACGATCAGACCGCGATCCGGCCCCTGCTGATCAATGACACGACAAGACCTGCCTAAGAACGGTATGGCGGTGTTTGTCGTCTCACGGTTCCGGAGATCCACACGATGCGGAAATGGCCCCATCGGGGGTTATCCGGGGCATTCTTCGGCATGGATGGCGGAGATGTCCGAGCGTCTAGAGGAATCGATTCCTTTTCGGGGGAGAATCGCTATGTCAAAGTTCAAGAGTCTCGTCGGGCTGCTCGCCGTGAGCGCCGCGTTGACCGGTGGGGCGGTCGCGCTGGGCGCCGCTACCACCGTCACTGCGGCGAGCGCCGCCGTCATCCAGACCGGCGGCTACATCCCCCCGGCGGCCCCGGTGGCGAAGCCGGTGGCGAAGCCGGTCGTAGTGGCGAAGCCGGTCGCGGTGGCGCCGGCGGTCGGCTGCACCAGCTGTGGCGTCAGCAGCAACCACAACCGCAACTGGAACCGCAACCACAACCGCAACCGTCAGCACCAGCGCGAGGAGCAGCGCCAGCACCAGCGCCAGCGCCAGCACGTGATCAACAACATCCGGATCAGCCAGCCGGAGCAGCGGCGGGAGCGTGAGGTCAGGGAGAACCGGGGCTTCGAGATCCCGGCCGACGTCCTCGCCCAGCTCGTCGGCGTCAACGGCGGCTGAAAACCGGCGCCTTGCGCCGTCACCACAATCAAAGACCAGCAGGAGGAACGGCGGAGCGACGCGTATCGATCCGCATAACCTGAAGGTCCACGAAGCGGTCTCTTGCCGTCCAGTGGAGGACCGCGAACGAACCTGCCAGCTGCCATAGGAGCCGGCCTGCTGATCTACAGCAGAGCGCCCCGCCACCCTTCGCCAGGGTGCGGGGCGCTTGACTGTGCGCGACCGGGGTGCGGTGTGGGCAGGTAGCCGTGTGAAGGAGCGGGCAGGGTGTCGACGCAGGCCGGCGAGCAGGCGTTGACCAAGAGAGGCAACGTGTCGGTGCCGACCCGCGAGGAGATCCACACTTGGTAGAGCCCGGCTTCGACGATCGGCCGGTCGCAGACGCTACATGCCCGGATCACATCGGTGCCCCATACCTCGGGGTCGAGGTCGCTGATGTCGAGGTCCCGGATCGGCGCTCTACCCGGCTGGAGCGGAGGAAAGGGCGGTCGAATCTTGACGTTGCCGTACAGCGAACGGGTGCTGACCGTGCCGGCCTTCAGTCGTCGGCACCTGGTCAGCTCATAGGGGAACCAGTGCAAGCGATGCGAGGTGTAGGGGGTGAACTCCTCCAGGTTGGTCATCGCACCGATCTCCGGTGGGATCCGCACCAGGTTGCTGCCGTAGAGCATCAGGTGTTTGACCTCGGTGAGCTTGGCGATGGCCGGCGGCAGGGTGATGATCTGCCGCCGTTCGGCCGGGCTGAGCTCAACGAGCGGCCGGAACACCTCTCGGCCGTCGGCCGCCGCTTCGTCCACAAGCTCAAGTAGATGTCGCCACCCAGAAGACGTAGTGTCCTGACGCTCGGCATGGAATCGCACCACGTGTGGTGAACGAACTCTGTGCTGATCGAAACACCGGCAGATCTCGCTGACGGTCATGTCCCCTCCTTCGCGGACGGCTTCGGCCCGTAGGTCGGCCAATGAGGGCGGGGCGGCTTCCTCTTCCATGGACGCAGGTAGCCCGATCTGCCGTTCGCTGATCATTCTGTCCGAGATTGTGACTGGCTTTCCGCACCGCATGCCATGGAGTCCGGCCACACGCTCGACAGCGCGCGGCCCGCGCAACTTTCCCTTGGCGTAGCCGGGCAGCCGGAAGACCCCGCGTGCCGTACGGTCACTTCCACTGGAAGTAAGATCGCCGAGCTTGCGGTCTGCGCATGCTGGGCCCCTGCTGGCGCATCAGCCGTGACTACCTGCTTGCAAACGGGGGCCAGTCACGACGTAGAGAGCTTTTCGCCCTGTTCGATCGGTAGTTCAGGGCCGGTGGGATGTGCTCGTGTAAGGCGACGTTGCTGTACCCGGCTGCTGCACAGCAAGCCCGGTCCAATGCCTGCGCCGCGTGTAGACCACTTCACTGTATGCGCTGCCGCACCAACCTGACTGAAACTCCATCGGTAGCGCGCGAGGAGGATGCATGCGATCAGAGGTCAGCTTGGCCCAGCTGGGCGACGAACTCGCCCAACTCACCAACCTGTCGGGTATCGCGGCCCTGTCCGAGGAAGAAGTACAGGCACTCGAAGGCACCGTGGGGGCGCCTCTGCCCGAGGAGCTCCGCTCGTTCCTCCTCCAGTTCGGACCCGGCCTCCGGCCTGGCCCGGTACTCAATCTGGAGTGGATCATCGACGAGACTCTGCGCGAGCAGCGAATGTTCGCGGAGGAACCGGAAGCCGCAGTCTCCCTGTCGGCTTCTTTCCCGATCAGTCGCGCCGACGTGTCCCGCCTGCCACAGCTCGCGGCCGAGGGCACCAAGCCCATCCTCAGGTTCGACAAGCCGATGCCAGGGACCATGTTCCTCTGTGGCCACGGCTGCACGTGGATCAGCATGCTGGCGATGAACGGCGACCTCGCTGGCACAGTGTGGATGACGGAGATGGGTTGGGCCGAGAAAATGTACTGGTGGCCATCCGCCCCCTGGCTCATGCACGATCGCTGGGGCTTCCCACACAGTGGATGGACGGAACCGGTGCCCTTCCTCGACTGGTACATCCGATGGGCTCGAAGCCTCCAGCACTAACTTCTGCGCTCGGGCAGCGATAGAGCGGATAAGTCGGCCTGTACGCCGGGTTCAAATTCCGCACGCTTCCTACCTGCGGTGAAGCGCTGTCGACCTGCGAAAACGCTTCTGTTCGTTGTCATCGCTTGCCAGCGTTTTCCGAGCGCGTGTGCCCCTAATGTGCCCCGGCCGGCCGCGCCTTCGAATCCTGAGCTGCAGGTGGCCGCGCCGCCGACTGGTTAAATCGGGAACCATTCAACGCTGGAGATGCGGATCTTGCTCGTGCGGTACCGGCTCCGGATGTGCGCGATACCAGTCCACCACGCGGCAGGCGACGCGATCGAAAGGGGCGTCCTCGGTAAGCGGGTGCTGGTAGTCGGCCACGCGGTCCAGATCTACGACCAGCATCGCAGAGGTCGCCGTATCGAAGAGCCTGGATGCGGTGAGTCTCGTCCGTAGATAGGCCAGGAGCCGCTCGTGGTGCTCGTCCCAGTTGACATTGCCGTTGCGCTGCGCCTCATCACGGAGCTTCTCTACTGCCCGAAGCAACTCGCCCTGTACAGTGTCCGCCTGTCCTCGCCGCGGTACATAGGTCGTCCAGATGTGGCGGGCATCGGCCAGATAGTGCGGATCCATGTGGATCACCGTATAGCCGCGCGCCGTACAGTCACTTCCACTGGAAGTAAGCTCGCTGAGCTTGCGGTCTGCGACTATGTCACTGCCATGCTTCTGATCTGCCTTTTAGCTGTGCAGTGTCCCTCGTCGTTTCACAGCGCTTCTTACGCGCGTGTGCCCTAGATGTACTGACCGGAGACGTTGATTGATGGAGTTCAGCCCTGTGTATTACGATACGGGGCGTGACGTATCGAAATGGTGTTGAGGGGGCGGCGCGCGGCCGTCCCCGTGATGCAGCTCTGGATCAGCGGATCACTGCTGTCGTACTGGAGGTGCTGGCGGAGTCCGGTTACGAGGGGGTGTCCTTCGAGGAGGTCGCCCGACGGTGCCAGACATCCAAGGCGAGCCTGTATCGACGGTGGGGGTCCAAGCGGGAGATGGTGATCGCTGCAGTCAAGGCTGGGCCCGCACAGCGCGAGGCCGGCGAGCCGATCGACACGGGCACCCTGCGCGGGGACGTGTTGAGCCTGTGTCGGCGCCTGGACCAGACCATGCGCGCTGCGGACAGTCAGACCGCGATGCTGCTCTTGCAGGCGGGTCTGGAGGACCCGGACCTGTGCGAGGCCATCGAGAACGCCGTCGGCCCGACAGGAGCTCGGCTGCCGCAACAGGTCATCGACGCCGCGATCGCACGCGGCGAGCTGCCCGACGGCGCGGATCCTTTCGCATTCGAGGAGGTGGTCGGTGCCGCCCTCCTGCTACGACGGGTCAACGACCTCGTAGTCGACGAGGAGTACCTGTCCGCACTCGTCGACACCATCGTCATCCCAGCCCTGAAGGCATCGTGTGGGCGGTCCGCCCTGCCCGCCGGGATCTTCTCCGGCCACCCGGCCCCCACCGCCCATGAGACCGCCGCGCCTGAGGCGAAGGAGAACGCATGACCACCCGACTGATGATCAGCGGCTTCGACTACCGGACCATCCCCGGCACCAACGGCGTCAACCTCAACGTCGCCGTCGGCGGGAGCGGGCCGGCCGTGGTCCTCCTGCATGGGTTCCCGCAGACCCACTACATGTGGTGCCACGTCGCGGCGCGGCTCGCCGACGACCACACGGTTATCGTCCCTGACCTGCGCGGATACGGCGACAGCGACAAGCCGGACGGGAGTGACCCCGCCACGTACTCCAAGCGCACGATGGCTCAGGACATCGTGACGGTCGCGTCCGTCCTCGGCGTGGACCACTTCGGGCTCGTCGGGCACGACCGCGGTGCACTGGTCGCCGTCCGCGCAGGCTTGGACCACCCTGCCGTCGTGGACTACCTGGGGATCCTCGACGTCCTGCCCACCCTCGACACGTGGGCCGTTCTGCAGGGAGTCGACGCCAAGGTCGCCTGGCACCTGTACCTGATGGCCCAGCCCATCGGGCTTCCCGAGAAGATGATCCGCGCAGTCGCTCCGGAGTTCTTCGGCTCCTTTCTGGACGCATGGGACCCCAGCGGCACGACTTTCACCCATGAGGAGCGCGCCTACTACATCGACAGCTCGGTCGCCGCGATCGACTCCATCGTGGCCGACTACCGGGCCACCGCGAGCATCGATCTCGAGATGGATCGAGCCAACCGTGAGCGTGGTGCGCAGCTCGCGATGCCGGTTGGCGTCATCTCGCAGGACTGGGGCTCCCAGCTTGGCTTCGACGCCGCATCGCTGTGGCGGGCCTGGGCGCCGGACCTGACCTACCAGCCGACCGCATCCGGGCACTTCATGGCCGAAGAGAACCCCGACGAGATCGCCACCTTCATCACCACCCTTGCGACGCGCCCGAGCGCGCGGAACCACTGATCGCACCCGCATCACCGCACCGAGGGGTCCGCCACCCTTGGCGGGCCCCTCGACCTACCGAAGGGACGCCATGCCCCACCCAAACGCAGCCCTGACCCCGCGCCACCGCCTGAAGGTGGCTCGCCTCGTCGTCGAGGACGGTTGGCCGGTCAGTGAGGTCGCCGCTCGGTTCCAGGTGTCGTGGCCGACCGTGAAGCGGTGGGTCGACCGCTACCTGGCTGGCGAGCCCATGCATGACCGCTCGTCCCGGCCGAAGTCGTCGCCGAACAAGACGTCCGAGGCTGTGTCGAAGCGGTGCGTGAGCTTGCGAATGCGGTTGCGGGAAGGGCCCGTTCAGCTCGCCGTGCGGCTCGGGATCGCGCCATCGACCGTCCACCGCATCCTCGCCGCGGCGCGGCTCAACCGGCTGTCGCACGTGGACCGCGCCACGGGCGAACCGATCCGACGCTACGAGCACCCACACCCCGAATCGCTCGTACACGTCGACGTGAAGAAGCTCGGGAACATCCCCAACGGCGGCGGCTGGCGCTACGTCGGCCGCCGCCAAGGCGACCGCAACCGAGCCGGCACCCCCGACAAGCCACGCAACCAGTACGGCGGCCCAAAGCTCGGCTACGCCTACGTCCACACCGTCCTCGACGACTACTCCCGCTTCGCGTACACCGAGGTCCACGACGACGAAACCGCCATCACCGCCGCCGGCGTGCTGCACCGAGCCGTCGACTGGTTCGCCCAGCGCGGCGTCACCATCGAGCCCGATCAGTACACCTAGATGTGCCCTCGGAGGCGGCTCACCGAAGCAGGTCCAGCCTGTCCCGCGCGCGTTGCTTGTCTGCATCAGTGAAGAGCTCTGCGAACTCTTCCTTCAGGACATGTGCTTCCCCAGTAAGGTCAAGGCGACATGGCTCCGAAGGGTCTCGAAACCATCCGAAATCTGGTCACTCCACAAGAGTTGCCGCGCGGTGCCGAGACCCCCGCGCTCTGAGACCATCTGGATGAAGCGAGTCGCGTTGTACCCGAGATCCCGCATGGCGGTCTGATAGATCTCGACCATCGCCCGGTGGAACCGGCGCTCAGTCTCGTTCGACCCTGCCTCTTCCAGGTCGGCCAGCGATCCCACGTGTTGATCTGGCGGTTGCTCGCCAAGACCTAACGTGTCCGATCAGCAGCACGGGGCCGCAAGACACACTCAGTGCAGGTTGAGCTGACTGGCTTGCCCTCAGCATTCAGGAGGCCAAGTTCTCGAGCACGCTCGCGTCGGCGTGCAATCCCCCGTCCTTGATGCCACGGGATGCCCTGTATGAGATTCCACCAGGTCATGCCGTCGCGGTCCTGATACCGCATAAGACGCTCGGCCGACGTGCCCGCCAGCGACGAACACTCAGCGCGGTGGTGAAGAACATCGCCGGACCCTTGGCAATAGACCTCGCCATCTGATGGGACCAGCCCGTAGGCGTCGCCCTCGATGTACTCCACTCTCACGATTTCGTCCTCGAAGGCGGAGGTGACGCCGTGGCCTCCGCCCGAGCCATGGAGATCTATCTGCCCCGGTCTGGGCCGGCAGAGCCCACATGTCTCTACCGCCATCTCATGGATACACTGCGCAGCCACACACCCATGCTGGCAGCCGACACCACTTCTCGCCACAGGGTCCGTCATCGCCGTCAACCGGCGCGGCCGGGCGCGGTAGCTGTAGTAGTGGAGCGCTGGCGGGGGCCGCTAACCATGCCGGCGGCCCGGGTTGCGTCCACGGAAGTGGTGTAAGAGTTTCCGCTGGTAGAGGCGTGGCGTCGTGAAATGAAGACGGCCACCGCGTGATCCTTCGTGATTGCAAAGTCAAGATCGAAGGAAAGAGCGATGGCCGCGAACAACGGTGTGAACCATGCCGACTGGCTGGCGAAGCAGATCGAGACCGACGACCCGGATCTGTTGCGATCCATGGTGAAGACCATGGCCGAGGCGTTGATGTCGGCCGAGGCCGACAGCCTGTGCGGCGCCTCCTACCGCGAACGCAGCGGCGAGCGGACCGACTCCCGCAACGGCTACCGCACCCGACCCTGGGGCACGGAGATCCGGGATCCACGCTGCGGACGTACACGCACTTGATGCCCGATGCCGCGGACCGTACCCGAAGGGCTATGGACGCGTTCTTCTCCCAGGCGAACGAGGAGTCGGCGTGTGTCCTGGTCGTGCCCGCGGGCACGCCGAGGTGAGTCTTACGCCTGGCGGGCGTGCCGTGCGCTCACTTCCACTGGAAGTAGACGAAGAGGCGGCCGTGGTTCTTCGCGTCCTTGTCGATGCGGTGGTAGAGGGCCTTGATCTCCTTCTGCTCGAGGAAGCGGAGGACCTTCTTCTTGAGCTGGCCGGAGCCCTTACCCGGAATGATCTCGACCTGGGTGGCCTTGACGCGCACGGCCTCCCGGATGATCCCGTTCAGCGCGCGGTCGATCTCGCGGCTGTTGTTGTAGATGTCATGGAGATCAAGCTTGAGCTTCACGTGATCGAGTGTAGAGCTTGTCAACTTCCACCCAACAGAGCCACATAAAGTCAGCATAAATAGCGATCTATACGCGAATTTGATCGCTGATTAGACTCCGAGTCAGGTGCGCCCACCTCCTGGAGGTGGGCGTTCACTCGTCGCCCAACGGGGGAGGGTCGTGCACCTTCCCGTGTCTTCAGGGCGGCACGACACCTCACGCTGCGGGCGGCGTCCCCCGCAGTGCCCCCATGGAGGTGTTCGTGTCAAGGAAGACCCCGTCCACCTACTTACGCATGACCGCCGTCGCGGGCGGTCTCGCCCTCGTCGCGGCGACGATCCCCGCGGCGTCCGCGACGGCGGAGCCCACCCCCGGTTCCACCGCCTCATGGTCCGCCACCGCTCTCACCGACGGTGAACGGGTCCAGGGCGCCAAGTCCTCAAGCGGCCGGCTGGCCGAGAGCGACCCCACACTGCTGAAATCGAGATCCGCGGCGCCGGTGAACGTCGTCGTGAAGCTGGACTACGACTCCCTCGCGGCGTACCGGGGCGACCTGCCGGGCCTGCCCGGGACCAGCCCCGCGGTCACCGGCAAGTCCCTCGACGTGAAGAGCGCCGACGCCGCCAAGTACGCCAAGCACATCGAGGGGATCGAGAACGCGTTCCTCGGCGAACTGGCCAAGAAGGTTCCCGGCGCCAAGGTGGGCCAGAAGCTCCGCACGGTGTACGGCGGCGTGGCGCTCACCCTGCCCGGTGAGAAGGCCGCCGAGTTGCTGAAGCTCCCCGGGGTCGCGGCCGTGCAGGAGGACAAGAGGGAGCAGCCCCTCACCGACTCCAGCGCCTCCTTCATGGGGGCCGACACGATATACAACCAGCTCGGCGGATCGAGCTCGTCCGGCAAGGGCGTCATCGTCGGCATCCTCGACTCGGGCGCCTGGCCCGAGCACCCGTCGTTCGCCGACCCGGGCACCCTGCCCACGCCCCCGGCCAAGGCCGACGGCACTCCGCGTACCTGCAACTTCGGGGACAACCCGCTGACCCCGGCGGCCGACGTCTTCGCCTGCAACAACAAGCTGATCTCCGGCCAGCCCTTCCTCGCCACGTACAACGCCCTGGTGGGCGGTGAGATGTACGGCGACAGCGCCCGCGACTCCAACGGGCACGGGACGCACACGGCGACCACCTCGGCCGGCGGCCCGGTCGAGCACGCGAACCCGCTCGGCATCGACCGCGGCGCGATCCACGGCATCGCACCGGCCGCCCACGTGGCCGTCTACAAGGTCTGCGGCGCCGAAGGGTGCTACCAGTCCGACTCGGCCGCCGCGGTCGCCCAGGCCATCGCGGACGGCGTCCGCGTGATCAACTTCTCGATCTCGGGCGGGTCCGATCCGTACAGCGACCCGGTGGAGCTGGCGTTCCTCGACGCGTACGCGGCGGGTGTGTTCGTGTCCGCCTCGGCGGGCAACGCCGGACCGGGCGCGGGTACGACCGACCACCGCAGCCCGTGGGTGACGACCGTGGCCGCCTCGACCCAGTCGCGGACCTTCCAGTCGACGATCACCCTTTCCGGCGGTGGCGCGACCGCCACGATCAAGGGGGCGTCGGTCACCGCGGGCGCGGCGACGCCGCTGCCGATCGTGCTGGCCTCGGCTCCGCCGTACAACGACGCGTTGTGCGTCGGCACGCCGCCCGCCGGGCTGTTCACCGGGAAGATCGTCGCCTGTGAACGCGGCCCGAACCGGGTGCTGAAGAGCGCCCAGGTCAAAAAGGGCGGCGCCGCCGGGATGATCCTCTACAACTCGTCCGCGCTGGACGTCATGACGGACAACCACTGGGTGCCGACGGTCCACATCGACAAGCCGGAGACCGACGCCCTGCTGGGCTTCCTGAGTGCCCACCCGGGCGCGACGGCGAGCTTCACCCAGGGTGAGAAGGCGACGTGGCAGGGCGACGCGATCACGACGTTCTCCTCGCGCGGCCCCGGAGGCGACTTCCTCAAGCCGGACGTGACCGCGCCCGGCCTGCACATCCTCGCCGGCACGACCCCGACCCCGGAGTCGGAGCTCGAGGGCCCGCCCGGCAACCTGTTCCAGGCGATCGCGGGGACGTCGATGTCGTCGCCGCACGTGGCGGGCGCCGGCGCGCTCATGGCGGCGCTGCACCCGGACTGGACACCGGGCCAGATCAAGTCGGCGCTGGAGACGACGGCCACGACGAAGGTCACCAAGCAGGACCGCACCACGCCCGCCGACCCGTTCGACTACGGCGGCGGGCGCGTCGACCTGTCGAAGGCCGGTGACGCCGCCCTGACCCTGGACGAGACCGCGGCGAACTACGCGGCATCGGCGACCGACCCGATGGGCCGGATCGACCTGAACCTGCCCTCGGTGAACGCGCCGACCATGCCGGGCGTGATCACCGCGAAGCGCACGCTCGTGAACACGACGAACAAGAACCTGGTCTACACCGCGACCGGCACCACCGTCAGCGGGGCGAACATCGCGGTGCTCCCGCCGCTGTTCACCGTCAAACCGGGCAAGAGCGTGCAGATCACCATCGTCATCACCGCGCCGGACCTGCCCGACGGGCAGTACTTCGGCCAGGTGAACCTCAAGCAGGTCAACGGCAACCGGGCACAGCACCTGCCGGTGGCGTTCTACCGCAAGGAGGGCGCGGTCCCGATCGACCAGACCTGCTCGCCCGACACCATCGCGAAGAACACCGGCACGTCCACCTGCACGGTGTCGGTACAGAACAACACCCTGGAGAACGCCGAGGTCACCGCGCTCAGCACGCTGAACACCAAGCTGAGCGTCACCGGGGTCACCGGCGCCACGCAGACCGGAAACCGGCTCGTCACGGCGAAGACCACCCTGGCGGCACGGCAGCCCGACAAGCCGGGCATCGCGCCCGGAACGAACCCCGCGGGCGGCTGGCTCTCGCTGGCGAACTTCGGCATCGCGCCCACACCGATCGGCGACGAGGAGGCGATCAACTTCACCGTCCCGGCCTTCGTCTACGCGGGCAAGACGTACACGCGGCTCGGAGTCGTGTCCAACGGCTACACGGTCGCGGGAGGTACGAACGGCTCGGCGGACATCCAGTTCGCCCCGCAGACGCTTCCCGACACGACACCGCCCAACGGCGTGCTCGCGCCGTACTGGACCGACCTCGACGGCGGCGGGGCGCCGGGTGTGTACGCGGGATCGCTGACGGACGGCGTCAACCGGTGGCTCGTCATCGAATGGCACGTCCACCTGTACGGCGACAGCGCCATGAAGGTCTTCCAGCAGTGGATCGGGCTCAACGGCACGGAGGACATCAGCTTCGCCTACAACCCGACCGCGCTGCCGCCCTACCCGGGTGACGACTACGGCCTGACCGTGGGCGCGGAGAACTCCGACGGCAACGCCGGCAGCCAGATCACCGGTCCTCCGACGCAGGACTACCGGATCACGAGCACCCCCGGCGCGCCCGGTGGAACCCTGACCTACTCGTTCACGGTCAAGGGCACGTCCACCGGAACCGGGACGGTGACGACGGCGACGTCGACCCCGCAGGTGCGCGGCATCACCGTGGAGGTGGACAAGATCACAGTCCAGTGAGCGGTCCGGCGAGCGATCCGGAGACGGATCGCGAGAGAGGTTGAGACGAGGAGGGGCCCGGCGTCCGCCGCCGGGCCCCTTCCCGCGTGGAAGACGATCGTTCAGCTGTGGATGTATCCGACCAGGGCCTCGTTCTCCGTCTCCAGTTCCTCGATGGTGCTCTTGACCACGTCGCCGATGCTGACGATGCCGGCGAGACGGCCCTCACGCAGCACGGGGACGTGCCGTACCCGGTGGTTGGTCATCGTGCGGCGCAACTCGTCCACATTCGCCTCCGGTGTGCACGTGTGCACCTCGGACGTCATGATCGCGGAGACCGGGAGGTCCAGGACGGCGGCGCCGCGGTCGGCCAACCGGCGCACGACGTCGCGTTCGGAGACGATGCCGGTGATGGTCGCACCGTCCTCCGAGACGACCACGGCTCCGATGTTCCGCTCCGCCAGCACGGCGAGCAGTTCGGTGACCGTGGCGTCCGGCGCCACCGTCGCCACGTCCGTTCCCTTGCCCCGCAGAATCGTTCTGATCAGCATCGACACCACCTCGACTCGGCCCCGGCTCGGTTTTCCCTGAACATTGCCCTCTCCGCGTTCCACCTAAGCGCGCGGCGCCCACGTGCGCGGCTCAGGTGACGGGCAGCAGCCGTACGGCGTCCAGGGCGAGGGCGAGTTCCACGACGTCCAGCGGCCGGGCCAGTGACCGCCCGGTGAGCTGCTCGATCCGCCTGATCCGGTTGAAGACCGTGTTCCGGTGGCAGTAGAGCCGCCCGGCGGCGCGCATCGCCGAGCCCTCGCAGCGAAGCCACGCCTCCAGCGTACTGAGCAGCACCTCGCGGTCGGCGGGGTCGAGGGCGAGGACGGGCCGCAGCACGGCGCCGCTGAGGTGGCCGGCCAGTTCGGGCTGGCTCACGACGAGCGCGGCGGGCAGCCGGTCCTCCAGATGCGCGATCTCCGGCCCGTCGCCCGCGCAGGTACGCAGCGCCAGCTCGGCGAGCCTGCGCGCCCGGCCCAGTTCGGCCAGTCCCTCGACGACCGGGCTGATCCCGGCCGGGCGGGTGACGTGCGGGCGCAGCCCCCGGGCCAGCTCCTCCATCTCCGCGTCGCGCAGCAGGGCGACCGCGACCTCGTAGTCGGGCCGCATCCGCCACAACAGCCGGATCGGGCCCAGTGTCGTGGGCCGGGTCGCGGAGTCGCCGTGGTCGTGACGGCCGGGCAGCCGGGTGATGACGACCGCGTAGCGGCCGAGCTCCGGCAGGTCGAGCGCGGCCGCGGCGCTACGCGCGAGCGAGGCGTCGGCGCGGTCCTCGATCAGCGCGTCGAGCAGGGACTGGATCCGCTCGGCGGTGCGGCCGAACATCTCCGCCTCGCGTCTGCGGTACGTCTCGGCGGCGGCGACGGCCTGCCGGTCGATGGCGTGCCAGACCCGGGTGGCGCCACGGATCAGCACGGGCAGGCTCTCCGGCTCCTTGTCCGCGACGACGTCGATCAGGGCGTTCCACACCACCTGCGCCGACATCTGGTAGCTCCGCAGCAGCGAGTCGATCGGGAGTCCCTGCTCGGCGCGGCGCCGGGCGGTCCACTCGGCCTGGGCGACGTCTCGGCGCTCCCCCGGCGGGAGCAGGATGGCGCCGATGCCGGTGCGCATGGCGTCGTGGACGCTCTGCCAGTGGTCGTCGGTGGGCACCATCCGCCGGTACGCCTCGTCCGCGTCGCGCATCTTGCCCACGAGCTCGTCGGCGAGGTCGGGAAGCCGGTCGAGCAGCACGCCCGCGGCCAGGCGCATGATCCTGCCGATCTCGTCGGCGGCCGCGCTACCGCTACCCATCGCGCCATCGTGCCAAGAGCACACCTACCGGAACAAGGTTCTGTTCTCTTTCGTGACACGGCGTTGTGCTCGTGCACAACCGCCCCCCTCCCGCCGTGGGCGCGCGCCCCGACTTCGCCCCGGGCTCTGGACGCGGGTGGGACGCCTCGGTTGTGTTCGTTCATCGGCGTCCCAGGAGGCGAATACATGAATGTCCACGCCCCCGGGTCCCCCGGCGCCACCGGGGACTCGGGGTTGACGGTCAGGGATCTGGCGGTGGGTTACGGCCCCGTCGCGGCGTTGCGCGGGATCTCGCTCCGCGTACCGCGCGGCGCCGTCGTCGCGGTGCTCGGCGGCAACGGCGCGGGCAAGTCCACGCTGCTCCGCGCGATCTCGGGCACGCTGCGGTTCCACCGGGGCGGGATCGCCTCGGGCGACGTCACGTTCGACGGCGAGCGGATCTCGGGGGTCGAGCCCTCCGGCGTGGTGGCCCGCGGCGTCGTACAGGTGCCCGAGGGGCGGCGGATCTTCGCCAGGATGACGGTCGAGGAGAACCTGCGGGCGGGCGCGCTCAGTGTGCGCGACCGCGGGGCGAACACCCGGGCGCGCGAGCGGGTGCTCGGGCTCTTCCCGATCCTGGCCGAGCGGTCGCGGCAGCGGGCCGGGCTGATGTCCGGAGGCGAGCAGCAGATGCTCGCCATCGGCCGGGCGCTGATGGCCGCGCCCCGACTGCTCCTGCTCGACGAGCCCACCCTGGGCCTCGCGCCGATCATGGCGGCCAGGATCGCCGAGACCATCCAGGAGATCAACGCGCAGGGCACCTCGGTGCTGCTGGTGGAGCAGAACGTCGCGACCGCGCTCGCGCTGGCCTCGCACGCGTACGTCCTGGAGGTCGGCGAGGTGGCGCTCTCCGGCGCCGCGCGCGACCTCGCGGGTGACGACGAGGTACGGCGGCGCTACCTGGGGATCGGCCCGGACGCGGACGGCGGCACGAGCGCTCAGGGAACTCCGGACGCCCCCGCCGAACGCCGAACGCTGACGAGGTGGTCGGCGTGACTGGAACATACCAACCGGACGGTACGGCGCCGCCCGTCCTGGAGGTCAGGGACGTCACCGTCCGGTTCTCGGGGCTGACCGCGCTCGACGGCGTCGGCTTCACCGTGCAGCCAGGCAGCGTGCACGCGCTCATCGGGCCCAACGGCGCCGGCAAGTCGACCTGCTTCAACGTGCTGTCGGGCGTCTACCGCGCGACCTCGGGCAGCGTCCGGTTCGGCGACGCCGAGCTGACCGGCCTGCCCCCGCACCGCGTCGCCGCGCTCGGCATCGCGCGGACCTTCCAGAACATCGCGCTCTCCCCGCACCTGTCGGTGCGCGACAACCTCATGCTCGGGCGGCACCGGCTGACCCGCGCCGGTTTCGTCGCGGCGGGGCTCCGGCTGCCCTCGGCCCGCGGGGAGGCCGCCAGGCATTCCGGCCGGGTCGCCGAGATCGCCGCCTTCGCCGGGCTGGCCGACCTGCTCGACTGCCCCGTCGGGCTCCTGCCGTACGGCGTACGCAAGCGGGTGGAGCTGGCCCGCGCGCTCTGCGTGGAGCCGCGCCTGCTGCTGCTCGACGAGCCGGTGGCGGGGATGAACGGCGGCGAGCGCCGGGACATGGCGGGACTGATCGTCGCGGTCCGGGAGAGCCTCGGCATCTCGATCCTGCTGGTCGAGCACGACATGGGGATGGTCATGCGCCTGGCCGACACGGTGACCGTCCTGGACTTCGGGCGGCGCATCGCGACCGGGCCTCCCGAGCGGGTCCAGGACGACCCCGAGGTCGTCCGCGCCTATCTCGGCGCGGCCGCGCGGAACCCCGCGGAAGACGCGGCGCGAGGGACAGCACGAGAGGCAGCACGAGAGACCGGACGAGACAGGCCGAGGGACGGGGCGACGGGAACGGCGCCGGGTGTCGCGGGCGGCAGGGAGAGCGCGTGATCACCTTTCTGGAGCTCCTGGTCAACGGGATCTCGGTCGGCGCGGTCTACGCGCTCATCGCGCTCGGCTTCGTCGTCATCTTCAAGGCGACCGAGGTGGTGAACTTCGCGCACGCGTCGCTGCTCCTGGCCGGCGGCTACGTGATCGCCCGGCTGCACGAGGTGCTCGGCTTCTGGCTCGCGCTGCTCGCCGGGATCGCCACCGCGGCCCTGGTCGGCGCGCTGGTGGAGTTCCTGGTGATCCGCCGGGCGAACGTGGCCGTGCGGAGCGTGCTCGCGATCGTGACGATCGGCGTGGACATCGTGCTCACCACGGAGCTGACCCGGCGGATCGGCACCGAGGTGCTGGCCCTGGGCGACCCCTGGCGTGACCGGGTGCTACGCGTCGGGGAGGTGTCGATCGCCGAGACCCGCCTGGTGGCGCTGGCCGTCGCCGCCGCCCTGATCACCGCGTTCCTGCTGGCGTTCAAGTACACCGCATGGGGCGTGACGATGCGCGCCACCGCCGAGGACGCGGAGACCGCGGCGCTCATGGGGGTCCGGCTCGGCCGGGTCTCGCTGAGCGCGTGGGCGGTCGCCGGGGCGCTGGCGGCGGTGGCGGCGCTGTTCCTGTGCGTCTTCCCCACTCCCGGCCTGGACCGCGGCACCGGTCTGGCCGCGATGAAGGCGTTCCCGGCGGCGATCCTCGGCGGGTTGGACTCCACCACCGGCGCGCTGGCCGGTGGGCTGATCGTCGGCCTGACGGAGGCGCTGATGAACGGCTACCAGAACCAGCTCGCCTTCCTCGGCCGGGGCGTCGGGGACGTCGCGCCGTTCGTGGTGATGCTGGCCGTCCTGCTCGTCCGGCCCGCCGGGCTGTTCGGCACGAGGGAGCCCGCCCGTGTCTAGGACCGTGATCCTCAGAATCCTGACGGGCCTCGCGGCCGTCGCCGCCGCGTTCGCCGTGCCGTTCTATCTGGACGGTTTCTGGCTGCAGGCCGGGCTGTTCGCGATGTCGGCCGCGGTCGGCGCGATCGGCCTCAACCTGCTGACGGGCGCGACCGGGCAATTGTCGCTCGGGCACGCCTTCTTCCTCGCGGTCGGCGCGTACGCGTACGTCTACTTCGGCTCGGAACCCGAGGGCGAGCTGGGCGGCCTCGGACTGCCGACGCCGGCGGCGGCCGTGCTCGCGGTCCTCGCGGCCGGGGTCGCGGGCGGTCTGCTCAGCCCCATCGGCGGCAGGCTCAAGGGCCAGTACCTCGGCATCGCCACCCTCGCGCTGATCTTCTTCGGCCAGCACGTGCTGTTCAACGCGACACCGGTCACCGGCGGCTACAACGGCCGGGCCGTGCCGCCGCTGGAGCTGTTCGGCTTCGCCTTCGCCGACTCGCCGGGACTGGTGGTGCTGCGGGTGCCGTTCGGCGCGCTGGAGCGGCTGTGGTTCCTCAGCCTCGCCGTACTGGCGGGCGCGGCCCTGTTCGCCAGGGGCGTGCTGCGGGGACGGCCGGGCCGTGCCATGAACACCATCCGCGACCACGAGATCGCGGCCGGAGTCATGGGCGTGCCGGTGGCGCGTTACCGCGCGGGCGTGTTCCTGCTGTCATCGATGTACGCCGGCCTGGCCGGGGTGCTGCTCGCGCTGGCCTTCCAGCGCACCGTGCCGGAGTACTTCGGCATGCTGCTGTCCCTCGACTATCTCGCGATGATCGTGATCGGCGGCCTGGGTTCGGTCGCGGGAGCGGTGGCCGGCGCGGTGTTCGTCTCCCTCCTGCCCCAGGTGCTGACGCGGTACAGCGACGCCCTGCCGCTGGTGTCCGAGCCCGGCACGGGCGGGCTGTCCCCCGCCGAGGCCGCCCGCCTCCTGTACGGCGTGGCCGTGGTGGCCGTCGTCCTCTTCCTGCCCGGCGGCCTCGCGGGCCTGGCCTCCCGTACGCGTTCCGTCGGCCACCGGTGGTTCTCTCCGGGGTCCGCCCGGCGGCGATTCTCCCCCTCATCCCCCGAAACGACGTCACCCGAATCGACGTCGCCCGAAACAACCTGACCCGAACCGACCCGAAATGACCCGAAACGACAAGGAGCTGACCCATGCGCAACCTCAGGTCCACGGTCGCGGCCGCGGCGATCCTCGCCCTGGCCGTCACCTCCTGCGCGAGCGAGAAGGCGACCGGCGGCGCGGCACCCTCGGCCGCCGGCGGCGACGGCGTCACGACCGGCCCCGGCGTCACCGCCGATACGATCACCGTCGGCGTCATGACCGACATGACCGGCCCGTACGCGTCGTTCGGCAAGACCCTCACCCAGGCGCAGCAGCTCTACTTCGAGCAGCTCAACGCGGCGGGCGGGGTCTGCGGCCGGAAGGTCGAGCTGGTCGTACGCGACCACGGCTACGACCCGCAGAAGGCGGTCACGGCCTACACCGAGATCGCGCCGAAGTCGGCGGCGATCGCGCACTTCATCGGCTCCCCGATGGTGATGGCGCTCAAGTCGCGCATCGAGACCGACAAGCTGCTGACCATTCCCATGGCGTGGTCCACCAACCTGCTGGGCGCCAGGGCCGTCCAGGTCACCGGCACCACGTACGACATCGACATGATCAACGGCGTGGACTTCCTGGTCAAGGAGAAGGGCCTCGCGGCGGGCGACAAGATCGGCCACCTGTACTTCGAGGGCGACTACGGCGAGAGCGCCCTCAACGGCTCGGTGTACGCCGCGAAGAAGCTCGGCCTGACCGTGGTCGAGCAGAAGATCAAGCCGACCGACCAGGACATGAGCGCCCAGGTCGCCGCGTTCAAGGCCGCGGGCGTCAAGGCGGTGCTGGTCTCCGTCGGCCCGCGGCAGGCGGCGTCCCTGGTCGGGGTGGCGCTCGCCAAGGGGATGGACGTGCCGTTCCTGGGCAGCAACTCGGCCTACTCCCCGCAACTGCTGGCGACCCCCGCGGCTCCCGCGCTGCTCAAGGACTTCTACGTCGCGACCGGAGGGGCGCCGATCAGCGCGCCGCTGCCCGCCATGCGCAAGCTCGTCTCCGAGTACCAGGCGAAGTATCCCGGGGAGGCCCTGGACAGCGGAGTCTCCGCGGGCTACCCGGCGGCGGCCATCGTCGGCGAGGCGCTGAAGAAGGCGTGCGAGGCCAAGGACCTGACCAGGGAGGGCATCCTGACCGCCCACCGCGCCAGGGGCACCTGGGACGGCGGCTACGGCACCACGATGGACTTCTCCCTGATCGACAGGCCCGCCACCCGCGCCACGTACATCGTCAAGCCGGACAAGGAGGCGGTCGGCGGCGCGGTGATCTACAAAGAGGCGGCGGTCTCCGGTCTGGCCGAGGAGTATCCCGTCCCCGTGGGCTGACCTGTCACTACCGTCCAGGGCGTACGCTGGTGATACTCGGGCACCGAAGCAGTAATGTGTGAAATACCACTATTACCGCCGCCGGAGACACACGATGACGGACACGCTCAACACCGGAAGCCACGACCTTCCGATCACCGAGGCCCTCGCGCAGTTCATGACGACCGGCTGGGCCGACACCAGCCGGTCGGACGTGGAGCCGCTGCCGCTCGCCGCGTACACCGCCAAGCGGCGCGCCGCGCTCGCCGCGCGCTTCCCCGGGGAGCGGCTGGTCATCCCCTCCGGCACGCTCAAGGTCCGCAGCAACGACGACGACTACAGGTTCCGGACGCACAGCGCGTTCGCGTACCTCACGGGCGCCCAGCAGCCGGACGACGTCCTGGTCGTCGACCCCTCCGGAGCGGCCCGGCTCTTCCTGCGCCCGCGCTCGCCCCGCTCGGAGGGGCAGGAGTTCTACCGCGACCGTCGGTACGGCGAGTTCTGGGTGGGCCGCCGCCCCGACCTGGCCGAGGCGGAGCAGCTCTACCAGATCGAGTGCGTCCACATCGACCGGCTGGCCGACGCGCTCGGCGGGCCCGCCCGGGTGCTGCGCGGGGTGGACGCCTCGGTCGACGCCCTGGTGTCCCCGCAGGACGGCGACGGCGAGTTCGCCCAGTTCCTGTCGCAGATGCGGCTCGTCAAGGACGAGTGGGAGATC
This sequence comes from Microtetraspora sp. AC03309, assembly GCF_020826795.1. Classification (NCBI taxonomy): domain Bacteria; kingdom Bacillati; phylum Actinomycetota; class Actinomycetes; order Streptosporangiales; family Streptosporangiaceae; genus Microtetraspora; species Microtetraspora sp. AC03309. Next base: position 21,373 of record NZ_JADDIL010000010.1, read on the forward strand.
GCGGAACTGCAGCACGCGGTGGACGCCACCGCCCGCGGCTTCGAGGACGTGGTCCGCGCGCTGCCCGCCGCGATCGCCCACCCGCGCGGCGAGCGGTACGCCGAAGGGGTCTTCGGGCTGCGCTCCCGGCTGGAGGGCAACGCGGTCGGCTACCAGTCGATCGTGGCCTCGGGCGCGCACGCCTGCGTGCTCCACTGGATCCGCAACGACGGGCGGCTGAACCCCGATGAGCTGCTGCTCATGGACGCGGGCGTCGAGAGCGACAACCTCTACACCGCCGACATCACCCGCACGCTGCCACTGTCCGGCCGGTTCAGCCCGTTGCAGCGGCAGGTGTACGAGCTCGTCCTGGCGGCACAGGACGCGGCGATCGCCACGCTCCGGCCGGGCGCGCGGTTCCGCGACTTCCACCGGGCGGCGATGACCGTGATCGCCGAGGGTCTGCACGACTGGGGCGTCCTGGCCGACCCCGACGTCGACAGCGGGCTCCATCGCCGCTACACGCTCTGCAGCAGCGGGCACATGCTCGGCCTCGACGTGCACGACTGCGCCGCCGCGCGCGCGGACGCCTATCTCGACGGCGTACTCGAAGAGGGCCAGGTGCTGACCGTGGAGCCCGGCCTCTACCTCCAGCCCGACGACCTCACCCTGCCGCCGGAGCTGCGCGGCATCGGGGTGCGCATCGAGGACGACCTCGTCATCACCGCCGACGGCGCGCGCCTCATGTCCGATGGACTGCCCAGGCACCCCGACGCGATCGAGGAGTGGATGGCGGAGCTGCTCGGCTGAGCCACCCGCAATTTACGCGATGGTCACAATGCTCGAATAAGGTGTCACCGTGCGAGCCCCCCTGATCTTCGCCGGCCACACCGACGAGGTGCTCGACATGGTCGGGGGCACGCTGACCGAGGTCGAGCGGTCCCGGGCCGAGCGTTTCACCCGCGAGCAGGACCGGCTCGACTTCGTCGCCGCCCACCTCCTCGTACGGCACTGCGCCGCCGAGTTCCTCGGCACCCGGGCCTGCGTGCTCACGCTGGTGCAGCGCTGCGACCAGTGCGGCAAGCCGCACGGGCGGCCGTCGCTGGCCGAGGAGCCCGACCTGTCCGTGAGCCTGGCCCACACCCCGGGATACGTCTGCGCGGCCGTGGGACACGGCCGCGTGGGCGTGGACGCGGAACACGCGACGGGCGGCCCGGCCGACCAGGGTCTCGCCGCCCTCGCGCTCACCCCCGCCGAGGCGGCCCTGGTGGGGCGGGACAACCGCAAGCTCATCCGGCAGTGGGTCCGCAAGGAGGCCCTCGTGAAGCGGGGCGAGCTCACCCTCGACCGGCTGCGCGAGGCCGACCTGTCCAGCCTGCCGCCCGATCCGGGCCACGCCACCCTGGAGTGGCAGGGCAGGCACCTGCTCGAATGGACCGCGGGCACGGTCATCGCGAGCGCCATCACCGACAGCCCGGCCCGGCTGCGGCTCCTGGGTGGCAGGACCTACGCCGCCAGGGCCTGAGCGGATACTCCGGCCGTACGGACGCGATCTTATGCTGGTCGTCATGGACGACCCTCGCTGGCTCAGCCCTCAGGAGCAGCGGGCCTGGCGCACGCACCTGGCCGCACACCGGCTGCTGTCCCACCAGCTCGACCGCGAGCTGCACGAGGCCGGCCTGTCGCTGAACGACTACGAGATCCTGGTGCACCTCTCCGAGAGCCCGCGGCGCCGGATGCGGATGAGCGACCTCGCCGACGCGACCGTGCAGTCGCGCAGCAGGCTCTCCCACCAGATCGCGCGCATGGAGGACGCCGGGCTGGTGACCAGGGAGCACTGCGAGGACGACCGCCGCGGCACGTTCGCCGTACTCACCGGCCGGGGCTGGGAGACCATCCAGCGCGTCGCGGGAGACCACGTCGAGGGCGTGCGCCGCCACTTCATCGACCGGCTCACCGCCGACCAGGTCGCCGCCCTCGAAGCGATCTACCGCCCGATCGTGGACCATCTCCAGCGCGTGCGCGCCGGAAAGAGCGCCTGACCACGCCGTGGGACGCCCGCCCCGGGCTGTGGTTCCAAACCGATACGTCACGACCCTGCTCACGGCGGGTGCCGATCGCTACGATCCGCGTGTGACAAGACTCCTGACCAGACGCCTGGCAAGCGCCGTCTGGCTCGTCCTGGCCGTCCTTCTGGTGCCGGCGTGCAGCGGGACGAGCGAGGCCGGCCTGCCCGACGGTCCCGACCTGATGAAGAAGGCCGCCACGGCGATGGCGGCGGTCAAGACGGTCGCGTTCACGATCGACACCGAGGGCAAGCCGGCCGTGTCGGTCAAACACGCCGAGGGCAGCCTGACCAAGGAGGGCGACGCGAAGGGCAGCCTCCAGATCGACATCATGGGGTCCCTTCAGGAGCTGGAGTTCGTCCTGGCCGGTGACGCGGTCCACTTCAAGGGCCCGACCGGCGGCTTCCAGCGGATGACCCGGGAGGAGCTCGCCGCGATCTACGACCCCTCGGCCGTGCTGACCGGGGTGCCCGCCCTGCTGAGCAGCGCCACCGATCCCCGCGCCGAGGCCGTGGAGAAGGTCGCGGGCGCCGACGCCTATCGGGTCCCGGTCACGCTGTCCCAGCAGATCCTGGCCAAGCTGATCCCCGGGGTGAACCAGGGCGTCAACGGCACCGTCTGGATCGACAAGGCCACCAGCAGGCTGGTCAAGATGGAGCTCCCGCTCACCGGGGGCAAGGTCCTCGTGAACCTCGCTGATTACGACGCCCCCGTGACGATCACGCCGCCGGTGTCCTGACGGCATGTCCTCACCCTCCCGCGCCTCCGAGCCCGCTCCCGAGCCCGCGACCCCGCCCTCTGGTGCGCCCGCCGGTGCGCCCGCGGCCCGCCGGGTGGCGCTCGGCGTCGGCGGCACCGCCGTCCTGCTCGCCGCGCTCGACGCGTACGTCGTGGTCACCGTGCTCATCGACGTCGCCAGGGACGCCGGCGTCCCGCTGAACCACCTGGAGCGGGCGACGCCCATCGTGACCGGCTTCCTGCTCGGCTACGTCGCCGCGATGCCGCTCCTCGGCGGCCTGTCCGACCGGTACGGCCGGCGCCCCCTGATCCACGCCTGCCTGGCCGGATTCGCCGGGGGGTCGCTTCTCACGGCGCTGGCGGACGGCGTGCCCATGCTGGTCGCGGGCCGTGCGATCCAGGGCGTCGCGGGGGGCGCGCTGCTCCCGATCACGATGGCGCTCATCGGCGACCTGTGGGACGAACGTGCCCGCCCCGTGGCGCTCGGCGCGGTGGGCGCGGCCCAGGAGCTCGGCAGCGTCCTCGGCCCGCTCTACGGCGTGGCCCTCGCCTCGGTGATCCCCGCCGGGACGGCCTGGCTGGGCCTGCCGACCGGCGGGTGGCGGCTCATCTTCTGGGTCAACATCCCCCTGGCGGCGCTCGCGGCGGCGGCCGTGCATCGGGGCGTCCCCGCCAGGCGCGGGCCGTACGGCGGGGCCAGGATCGACGTCGTGGGCGGCGTGCTCCTCGCGGTGGCGCTGGGACTGCTCGTGGCGGGCCTGTACAACCCGTCGCCGGACACGTCGGTGCTCCCCCCGTGGGGCGTGCCCTGCGTCGTGGCCGGGCTGGTCGCGGCGGCGGCGTTCGTCGTCTGGGAGGTTCGCTCCCCGGTCCGGCTGCTCGACCTGCCGTCCGCGACACGGCGCCCCCTCCTCGCGACGCTCGCGGTCAGCTTCCTCGCCGGGGCCGCGCTGCTGGTCACCCTGGTGGACGTGCAGTTCACCGCGCAGACGCTGCTGGGCCTGGACACCGTCGGCGGCGCGCTCGTGCTCACCCGGTTCCTCGTCGCGCTGGCCGTCGCCGCGCTCCTCGGCGGCCTGCTCGCCAGGAGGTTCGGCGAGCGGGCGGTCGCGGTGGCCGGGCTCGCCGTCGCCGCCGTCGGTTACGCCCGGATCTCCCAGTGGCCCCTCGACCTCGCCTCCGCGGGAGCGCGGATGGACGTCGACCTCGTCGTCGCCGGGCTGGGGCTCGGCCTCGTCATCGCGCCGGTGTCCTCGGCGGTGCTGCGGGTGGTGCCCGCCGTACAGCACGGCGTGGCGTCGGCGGCGATCGTCGTGGCCAGGATGATGGGCATGCTGCTCGGCGTGGCCGCGCTCTCGGCGTGGGGGTTCCACCGGTTCCAGTCGCTCACCGCCGACCTGGACACACCGCTCCCGATCGGGGTGGAGGCGGCCGAGTACGCCCGGCGGCTCGCGGAGTACACCGCCAAGGTGCACGCCGCCCTCCACACGGAGTACTCCGAGATCTTCCTGATCACCGCCGTGCTCTGCGCCGTGGGCGCGCTGACCGCCTTCCTCCTGCCCCGCCGGGGCGCCACCGCCCTGCCGTGACCGCCCGGTGACGACCTGACCGTTGTCCGACGGGGCGACTTCCCGAACAAAGGGGACCCGCGTCCCATGCGGCCGGGACACCCGAGAGTGCAGGCTGTGCGCGAACCGCCCCGTCACCAACCTCCGGGGCCATTCCACACGTCTGAGGGAGCCCCCATGCGCAAGGTCTTCTACGGGTTCACGGTGGTCCTGCTGATCTCCGTGCTCGCCCAGTTCTACCTCTCCACGTTCGGCGCGTTCGAGCGCCCTGTCCCGGCTCCCGGGGCCGAGGGCGCGATGATCGAGTATCACGTCCTGAACGGCGAGCTGGTCATCCCGATCCTGTCGCTGCTGACCACCATCGTCGCGGCCATCGCCCGGGTGGGAGGCCGGCTGATCTGGCTGTCGATCACGCCGTTCCTGCTGGTGGCGGTCCAGCTCTTCGTCATCTTCTCGCTCGCCGAGATGGCCGGCGCCGCGGAGAACGAGACCACCACGGCCGGCCTCGTCGTCCTCGGCTTCCACGCCCTCGACGGCGTGGCCATCCTGTGGGCGGCCTTCGTCCTGCTCCGCAGGGCCCACGCGCTGGCGAAGGGCGTCGCCGCCGCGACTCCCGCCACCGCGCGGGTGACCACCGGCGGGTGAGCACCGCCCCGCTGATCGCCCTCGATCAGATCCTGTTCGTCCTGGTCGCCGGGCTGTGGGGCGCCGCGGGAGGGTTCGCCCTCGCCGCCGCCCGGCAGCCCGGCGACGCCGGTGCGGTCCGCCGTACCTCCCTGGCCGCCGCGGCGCTGTGCGCCGCGGCGATCGTCATGACCGGCCTCAGGGTCCTCGTGACGATCCTCCTCGCCCAGGTCGGCTGGTGGTTCGTCGCCGAGAAGGTCACCCTGGCCCTGCCCCTCGTCGTGCTTCCCGGGCTGGCCACCGGCGTGGTGAGCCTGCCCAGGCTGCTGCGCGGCGCCCCCTCCGCGCTCGCCGCGTTCCCGCCGCTCGTGGCGGCGTACGGTGCGGTGGCGGGCATCGCCTGCGGCGTCATCGTGTCCTATCCGGTGACCGTGTCCGACACCGTCGCCGTCCTGACGCTCTTCACCGGAGCCTCCGCGATCACCTGGCGGATCCTGTGGCGCGGGCGCGCGGTGAACCTCTGGCAGGTCGCGGGCGTGACAGTGCTTCTGATCGCCTTCGTCTGGGCGGTCACCGCGGGCTGGTCCGGCGGCCACCTGCACGACGGGCACGGAACCTCGGCCGCCGGGACGCCCGTCGACCGGCTGATCGGCCCCAAGGGCGAGGACGCGCGCCGGTTCACCCTGACGGCGAAGGCCGCGACCGTCCGGCTGCCCTCCGGGCAGTCACTGGACGCGTGGTCGTTCAACGGCCAGGTCCCCGGCCCGGTCCTGCGCGTACGGCAGGGCGACCTGGTCGAGGTGACCCTGCGCAACGAGCTGGCGGACCAGGGGGTCACGATCCACTGGCACGGCTACGACGTGCCCTCCGGTGAGGACGGCGTCCCCGGAGTGACCCAGGACGCGGTCCGGCCGGGCGGATCCCACACCTACCGGTTCCGCGCGGACGACGCCGGCACGTACTGGTACCACAGCCACCAGAACTCCAGCGTCGCCGTGGCGCGCGGCCTGTTCGGGCTGCTCGTCGTCGATCCGGCCGGGGCGTCCGCCACTCCCCCGGCCGGGGATCACACGGTCGCGCTGCACACCTTCGGCGGCCGGGTCACGACGTCCCTCGACGGCGCCGCCCCCACCGACCTGCTCGCGACCTCCTCTCACCGGCCGGGCACGCCCGTACGGCTCCGCGTGGTCAACACCGACACCCTGCCGCGGACCGTCGGGCTGGCCGGCGTCCCGTTCACGGTCGCGGCAGTGGACGGCGGCGACGTGCCGGGAGCGACGGAACTGACCGGGCGGCGGATCCGCCTGGCCGCGGGCGGGCGCTACGACCTGGCGTTCACCATGCCGGACGGCCCGGTCCTGCTGTCCGCGGACGGCCGTCCCAGCCTGCTGGTCGACGGCGGAGGCACCCCGGCCACGGCCCAGCCCCCGCCCGCCTCCGGCCCGCCGCTCGACATCACCACGTACGGCTCACGCGCTCCGGTGCCCGGACGGGCCGACCGGCGCATCACCTGGGTGCTGGACCGGACCCTCGCGATGGTCGACGGGGTGCCGAAGCTGGGATACACCGTGAACGGCAAGGCCTGGCCGCACATCCCGACTCCCGTCGTACGCGAAGGCGAGACGATCAGGATCACCGTGGTCAACCGGAGCGGGGACACCCATCCCATGCATCCGCACGGCCACCACGTCCAGGTGCTGTCCAGGAACGGGGTGCCCGCGAACGGCCTGCGGATGGACACCTTCGACGTGGAGCCCGGCGAGGTCTGGGAGGTCGTGCTGGTGGCCGACAACCCCGGCCTGTGGATGTCCCACTGCCACGATCTGGCCCACGCCGTCCAGGGGATGGAGTTCCATCTCGCCTACGAGAACATCACCACGCCGTTCGACGTGGGCGGACCCGCGGAGAACCATCCCGCGTGACGCCGGCCGCGCGCGGTCAGGAGCGCAGGTAGGCCAGCACCGCCAGGACACGGCGGTGCTGGTCGGCGTCCTGCGCGTGCAGGCCGAGCTTCTGGAAGATGCCGGTGATGTGCTTCTCGACCGCGCCCTCCGTGACGACCAGGTGGCGGCTGATGGCGGGGTTGGACCTGCCCTCCGCCATCAGGCCGAGCACCTCGCGCTCGCGCGGGGTGAGCGAGGTCAGCGGGTCGTCCCTGCGGCGGCGCACCATCAACTGGGCGACCACCTGGGGATCGAAGACCGTACCGCCCCCCGCGACCCGGCGCAGCCCGTCCATGAACTCCTCGACGTCGACCACCCGGTCCTTGAGCAGGTAGCCGACCGCGCCTCGGGCGTCGGCCAGCAGGTCGTCGGCGTAGGAGACCTCGACGTACTGGGACAGGATCAGCACGGGCGCGCCCGGGACCTTCTCCCGGGTCTCGACGGCGGCCCGCAACCCCTCGTCGGTGAAGGTCGGCGGCATGCGCACGTCCACCACGGAGACGTCCGGGCGGAGGGCGACGACGGCCCGCACGAGCTCATCGCCCGTGCCGACCGCCGCCACCACCTCGCAGCCGAACTCCTCAAGAAGACGGACCAGGCCCTCCCGGATCAGGACGGCGTCATCGGCCACGACTACCCGCACGGCACCTCCGCGACGATCAGCGTCGGCCCACCGGCCGGCGAATTTACGGTCAGCTCACCCTCGACCACGCGAACCCGGTCGGCGAGGCCGGCCAGGCCGTGTCCCTTCGCGACGTGCGCGCCGCCGACCCCGTCGTCGCCGATGGTGAGCAGAAGGGAGTCCCCGATCCTGGTCAGGGTCACCGAGCACGACGTGGCCCGGCTGTGCTTGGCCACGTTCGTGAGCGCCTCGGCGGTCAGGAAGTAGACGGTGTTCTCCACCAGCGCGGGGAACCGCTCGGCGACCTGGACGTCGAGCTCCACCGGCACGGTGCAGCGGCCCGCGAGGGCGGCCAGCGCGGGGGCGAGCCCCCGGTCGGCGAGGATCGGCGGGGCGATGCCCCGCGACAGCGCGCGCAGCTCGTCGAGGGTCTCCCGGGTCGCGGTGATCGCCTGCCCGATCGTGTCGTGCGCCGCGGACGCGTCCCGCTGCAGCTCCCGCTGCGCCCTGGACAGCTCCATCGCGAGGTGCACGAGACGCTGCTGCGGCCCGTCGTGGATGTCGCGCTCCAGCCGACGCAGCGCGTCGGCCTCCGCGTGGACGGCGGCGTTGCGCCCCTCGGTGAGCCCCTCGATGCGCTCGTGCAGCTCCGCCACCCCGGTCAGCAGGGCCCTGCCCAGCGAGGCCTGCATGACGGCACACCCCCGGATGACCGGCACGAGCGTGACCGCGAAGACCAGGCCGAGGAAGAAGTAGAAAGTGGTGTCGACGACGTATCCGCTGCCGAGGCCGATCAGCTCGGGCAGCTGCTGGTTACCCGGGATGTTGGAGGTGATCCATCCGTAGAGCGGGTACAGCAGCCCGAACGCCGTCGCCGCCCACCACGTCACGGCCACGCAGAACGTCAACGTCGCGACGGGGAAGACCACGAATCCGTGCAGCACGTCGAGCCAGGACTGGCCACTGAGGAGCGGGGTCACCACGCGGCGCACCCATCCGGCCCCCGCCGGCGCCTCCGGGTAGCGGGGCCGGGACAGGGGCTTGTCGAGAACGCCGCGGACCCGCACCCGCTCGATGTCACCGAGGCCCCGCGCCCCGAGCAGGGTCAGGGCGAGCAACGGGACGCCGATCCAGACGACCACCAGTCCGACGCCGGCCGACAGGCCGACGGACAACAGGCAGAAGGCGATGAGCGCGAGGGGAAGACCCAGCAGCAGATAGGTCGTGTCAGCCGTCAGGCGGCGCAGTAGTCGTCGCATGCCAATCAAACTAGGTTTTCCCGCTCGCGCGATCGAGCCTGCCCACCAGCGTTCCGATGGTGGGGTCAGCCCTACCATCGGAACCGCCGGCGGGTCACTTGCCCTTGCGCTTCTCCCTGATCTTCATCGTGACCTCGATCGGGGACCCGGCGAAACCGAACTCCTCGCGGATCCGGCGCTCGATGAACCGGCGGTAGGTCTCCTCCAGGAAACCCGAGGTGAACAGCACGAACTTCGGCGGCTCGGTGGACGCCTGGGTCGCGAACAGGATCTTCGGCTGCTTGCCGCCGCGCACCGGGGGCGGCGTCGCCTGGACCAGCTCGGTGAGGAACTGGTTGAGCCGGGCGGTCGGCACCCGCGTCCCCCAGGAGTCGAGCGCGCGCTCGATCGCCGGGGTGAGCTTCTCGACGTGCCTGCCCGTCTTGGCGGAGATGTTGACCCGCAGCGCCCACGGCGTGCGGACGAGCTGCCGGTCGATCTCCTTCTCCAGGTAGTAGCGCCGGTCCTCGTCGACCAGGTCCCACTTGTTGAACGCGACCACCATGCACCGGCCGGACTCGATCACCAGGCTGATGATGCGCAGGTCCTGCTCCGTCAGCACGTCGGAGGCGTCGATCAGCACGATCGCGACCTCCGACCGCTCGAGCGCGGCCCGCGTGCGCATCGCCGCGTAGAAGTCGGCGCCCTTCAGCTCACGGTCGCGGCGACGGATGCCCGCGGTGTCGACGAAGCGGTACGTCCGGCCGCCCAGCTCGACCAGCTCGTCGACCGGGTCGCGGGTGGTGCCCGCCATCGGGTCGACCAGGACCCGCTCCTCGCCCGCCACCTTGTTCAGCAGGGAGGACTTGCCGACGTTGGGCTTGCCCAGCAGCGCCACACGGCGCGGGCCGCTGCGCACGCCGAACGTCTGCGGCGGCGTCTCGGGCAGCGCGTCCAGCACGATGTCGAGCAGGTCGCCGCTGGCGCGGCCGTGCAGCGCCGACACGGGGTACGGCTCGCCCAGCCCGAGCGACCACAGCCCAGTCGCCTCCAGCTCCATGAGCTGGTTGTCGACCTTGTTGGCGGCCAGCACCACGGGCTTGCCGGAACGGCGCAGCACCGCGCCGACGGCCTCGTCCGAGTCGGTCACTCCGACGCTCGCGTCCACGACGAACAGGATCACGTCGGCCAGCTCGGCCGCGATCTGCGCCTGCTCGGCGATCCGCAGCGCCATGCCCGTGGCGTCCGGGTCCCAGCCACCGGTGTCCACCAGGGTGAACCTGCGGCCCCGCCAGGTCGCCTCGTAGGTGACCCGGTCCCGCGTCACGCCCGGCACGTCCTCGACGACCGCCTCGCGGCGGCCGATGATGCGGTTGACCAGCGTGGACTTGCCCACGTTGGGGCGGCCCACAACGGCCACGACCGGCAGCGGCCCGGTGTCGGGCGTCTCCTCGGCCTCGTCCCCGGCGAGATCGGCGAGCTCGGCCTCGATCCAGCCGGCCTCGTCCCCGTACTCCCCCGTCACGTCCCTGCTCATCGCTTCCTCTCCCGATCCGGAGAGGATCAGGTTCGCTTCTTGCCCGTCGGCCCTTCGAGACCGGGTGCCCCGGCCCTTCCCGAACTCAGGCTCGTTCCTTGACCAGCCGCAGCACCTCGGCGATCACCTCGTCGAGGTCCAGCGGCGTCGTGTCCAGCTCGACCGCGTCCGCCGCCATCGCCAGCGGGTCCGCCTGGCGGGTCGAGTCGAGCGTGTCCCGCCGCGCCATCTCGGCCTTCTGTGCCGCGACGGTCGTACCGGACAGCTCGGCCGTACGCCGCCGCGCGCGGGCGTCGGCGCTCGCGGTCAGGAAGACCTTGACCTGTGCGTCCGGGGCGACCACGGTGCCGATGTCCCGCCCCTCCACCACGATGCCGCCGGAGGCCAGCGAGCCGGCGATGATCTCCCGCTGGAGGTTCACCAGGCGGGCGCGCACCTCGGGGACTGCGCTCACCGCCGAGACGGCCCGCGTCACCTCCTCGGTGCGGATCGGCCCATTGGCGTCCACGCCGTCCACGGTGACGCCCGGGGCGTCGGGGTCGGTGCTCATGACCAGCTCGGGCTCACCCGACCGGCTCGCGATCGCCCCCGGATCGGCCAGGTCGACGCCCCGCTGGAGCATCCACCAGGTGACCGCGCGGTACATCGCTCCGGTGTCGAGGTAACGCACCCCCAGAGCCCGCGCGACCCCGCGTGACGCGCTCGACTTGCCCGACCCCGAAGGCCCGTCCATCGCGACGACCAGACCCGACACGATCGCTCCTCTGCCTCAAGAGCGCGTCAAGATGCACTCCGACGTTGTCCGCCCCCGAGAGTACCGGCACTCGCCGATCCCCCGCGCATCGGACAGCGCCGCCGGCGATCAGGGCACGGCCCTGCCACCGCTGACGGCATCGGGCCCCTCACCCGGCGAGGAGGCTCCGGGCGTCCGCCCTCAGGGCACCTGCCAGCCGCGCTCGCGCAGCGCCTCGGCGAGCCCGTCCGCCGCCTCCGGCTGGACGTACAGCTCGGCGGCGCCGAGGGGCAGCCCCGGCGCGTGCTCCAGGCGGATGTCCTCGATGTTGACCCCGGTCTCCCCCGCGGCCTGCACCAGCCGGGCCAGCTCGCCCGGCCGGTCGCCGATCACGACCTGGACGACCGTATAGGTGCGGGCCGGGCCGCCGTGCTTGCCGGGGATCCGGCCGGTGCCCACGACGCCGCGGGCGAGCAGGTCGGTCACCTCGGCGACGGCCGTGCCCTCGCCCGCGAAGGCGCGCAACGACCGCGCGGCCGTGGCCAGGTCGGCCGCCACGAACTCGAGCACCTCGGCGACGGGTACGGCGTTGCCGGACAGGATGCCGGTCCACAGCGACGGGTCGCCCGCGGCGATGCGCGTGACGTCGCGTACGCCCTGGCCGGACAACCCGAGCGCCGTCTCCGACGCCTCGGCCAGCCGCGCGGCCACGGCCGCCGCGGTCACGTGCGGCGCGTGGGAGATGACGGCCACCGCGCGGTCGTGCTCCGCGGCCTCCACTGTGACGGCGTTCCCGCCGCAGAGGGCGACCAGCTCACGCACGGTCTGTACGGCTTCCGCCGACGTCTCCGCGATGGGGCACAGGGCCCAGGGGCGGCCAAGGAAAAGGTCGGCCCGCGCGGCCGCCGGACCCGACCGCTCCCGCCCCGCCAGGGGGTGTCCCGGCACGAAGGAGGCCAGGTCACACCCGAGCTCCTCCGCCTGGGCCACGGGAAGCGCCTTGACGCTCGCCACGTCGGTGTAGCACCGGGCGGCGCCGTTCTTCTGGAGGTCGAGCAGCTGGCGGGCGACGAACTGCGGCGGCACGGCGATGACGGCGAGGTCCGCGGTCGCGCCGGGCGTCCACTCCTCCCCCGCGCCGAGCTCCCGCGCCAGCCGTACGGCGCCCGCGTCGCGGTCGGCGAGGTAGACCCGCACGCCGCGCTGGCGGAGGGCCAGCGCGACGGAGGTGCCGATCAAACCGGTGCCGACAACGACGACGCTGCCGATCGTGCCGTCCTGGATGGGAGTCATGGTGCTGCCCTACCGTGCCGTGTCGTGAGGCGTCCGCTCTCCGGACGCTCCTACCAGGTCCTTCTTGCCAGGCTCGTCGTACCCGAGGCGTTACGCGCCGTCTCACCCGGCTGTGATACTTGGCCCAACTTATGGTGCTCACTTCACCCGAGGGGCTTTCGCGCCCCTCGGGGGCCCCGGACAGGCCGTACCGGCTCGCCGGGCGGTCTACTGGGCGATGTCCACCCTGAGGGCGACCGCGCCCCGGAGATAGACGTGCTGGATCTCCTGCCGGGGCCGGTCGGTGGCCACGTGGGCCATCAACCGGACCACTCTCGGCAGGGCACCCGGCACGTCGATCTCACTCGCGCACAGCAGCGGCACGTCGTGGAAACCCAGCTTCCTGGCCGCGAGGGCGGGGAACTCCGCCGTCAGGTCGGGTGTGGCCGTGAAGATCACGCTGATGACGTCGTCGGTGGTGAGCTTGTTGCGCGCCATCACCTCGGTCACCAGCTCCGTCGTCCCGGCGAGGATCGACGCGCGATCGTTGCCGTCGACCTGGATGGCTCCCCGGACCGCCCGCACCATGTCGTCCCCTTCTCGTTCCACCACGCCTGATTCCACGGGGCGCCGCTGCCGCCGTCTGTCGTCCGGACAGGCTACAGGCCGACCGCCGCGTACAGCTCGCCGACCTCCTGCAGGGTGAGCGTGCGCACCGTGCCCGGCTTCAGCCGGCCCAGCTTCACCGGGCCGAACTCGATGCGGGCCAGGTCGATCACCCGGTGGCCGGTCTCCTCGAGCAGCCGCCGCACGATGTGCTTGCGCCCCTCGTGCAGGACGATCTCGACCAGCGCCTGCTGGGCGTGCTCCTGAACCACGTGGAACTCGTCCACCTTGGCCAGGCCGTCCTCCAGCTCGACACCCTTGCGCAGCACCCGGTGGAGGTCACGCGGGACCGGTCCGGGGACCTTCGCCCAGTACTTCTTCTGGACGCCGTAGCTGGGGTGGGTCAGCCGGTGGGCGAGCTCGCCGTCGTTGGTGAACAGCAGCAGGCCCTCGGTCTCGGTGTCCAGCCGTCCGACGTGGAACAGGCGCGGCGCGAGATCCTGGACGTAGTCCTGCAGGCAGGGCCTGCCCTCGGGGTCCTCCATCGTGCTCACCACGCCGATCGGCTTGTTGAACGCGTAGTAGACGAGGTCGGCCGCGGTCGGGATGCGCTTGCCGTCCACGTGGATGACCTGCTTGGCCGGATCGACCCGCGCGCCGAAGCGGCGGACCACCTGGCCGTCGACCGTGACCCGGCCGTCGCCGATCATCTCCTCGCAGGCGCGGCGGCTCGCCACCCCCGCCTGCGCGAGGACCTTCTGCAGCCGGACGCCGCCCGGCACCTCGGTGGTGTCGCGCTCGTCGGTGTAGCCGGGCTCGTAGAAGTCCGGGTCCCGGCGGGGCTGCCTGGCGCTCTTGAACGGGTTCTCGCCGGGGGCTCCGTCACGACCGCCCGCGCGACCGCCCGCCGGGCCGTTCCTGAAGTCGTTCCGCGGGCCGCCGCGCAGCTCGCGCCGGGAGCTGTCCCTGCCGAACCGGCCACGGGAACCGCCCCTGTCGCCGCCGCCGACGCGCCCGATGGTCTGCACCTCGTCACGGCGCTCACGGCGCTCGCCGTCCCTGCGGCCTCCGCCCTCGGGCCTGCCGTACCGGCCCCGGGAGCCGGCGCCGGACGTACGGCCGTCGCGGTCGCCCGAACCGCGCTCGCGGAAGTCGCGGTCACCGGAACCACGGGAGTCACGCGAGTCACGGGGACCACGGTCGCGGAAGTCGCCGCCCCGGGAGTCCCTGCCCCGGACGTCGCCGCCCCGGGAGTCCCGGTCGCGGAAGTCGCGATCACGCGAGCCACGAGAGTCACGCGAGTCCCGGAAGTCACGAGAGTCACGGTCGCGCGAGTCCCTGCCCCGGACGTCACCACCGCGGGAGTCACCACCGCGAGAGTCACGGAAGCGGTCGCCGTCCCGGCTCCGGTCGCCGGCCGGCCTGCCGTATCCGCCGGCGGAACCGTTCCGCCCGGCCCGGAAGGATCCGCGCTCGCCCCGGTCGGATCCGGCGGGGCCCCGGTCGCGGCTGAACTCGCGGGAGCCTCCACGGTCGGCCCCACGATCGAACCCACGGTCGGGCCCACGGTCGGGCCCACGGTCGAATCCGCGGTCGCCCCTGCGGTCCGCTCCTCTGCCGGCCCCACGGTCGGCTCCTCTGTCGGCTCCTCTGTCGGCCGCGCGGTCACTCGACCGGGAGGAGCCTCCTCGGTCGTCGTACCGGCGCTCGCGGTCGCCGTATCTGTCAGAACGGGGTTCCTGGGAACGGAACCCGCCACCTCGACCGGCCCGGAATCCGCCCTGGGATCCACCGCGCGATCCGCCCTGGGATCCGCCCTGTGACCCGCCTCGCGTGTCGCGCCCGCCGGTGCTCCGGCTCCGACCGCGTCCATCACCGGACGGGGTACGCCTGCTGTCCACTACTTCTGCTCCTCTAGGGTTTCCACGTCGTCGGGGAGGAAGGGGGCGAGCTCCGGCAGTTCGCCGAGGTCTCGCAGGCCCAGCCTCTCCAGGAAGTAACTCGTCGTCCGGTAGAGCACGGCCTGGCTCTCCGGATCGGTGCCGGCCTCTTCCACGAGGCCGCGCGCCACCAGCGTCCGCATGACGCCGTCGCTGTTGACGCCGCGGACCGCCGCCACCCTGGCCCGGCTGACCGGTTGGCGGTAGGCGACCACGGCGAGGGTCTCCAGTGCGGCCTGCGTGAGCCGCGCCTGCTGGCCGTCCCGGACGAAGCGCTCGACCACCTGGGCGTAGTCCGCCCGGGTGTAGAAGCGCCAGCCTCCGCCGACCTCCCGGAGGTCAAAACCCCTCCCGGCGGCGGTGTATTCCGCCGAGAGGTCACGCAGGACCGCGGCCACCTCTCCGGTCGGGCGTTCCAGGACCTGTGCGAGCGTCACCTCGGCGACCGGCTCGTCCACCACGAGGAGGATGGCCTCGATCGCGGACCTGAGATCGGGCCGGACCGTGATCGTCGTGTCGTCGACGTGCTCGGACTCACTCGGACTCATCGGCGGCCTTCTTGCCCTCGTCGTAGTCGTCGCCGACGGTCACGTCCCCGTCGGCGGCGCCGGTCCAGGTCACGTACAGATCGCCCAGAGGCTCCAGCTGCTCGAAGGAGACAGCGGCCTCCCTGAACAGCTCCAGGACGGCCAGGAAACGCGCGACGACCTCGAACGTGCCCGCGCAGTCGGCGGTCAGCGACCGGAAGGTGGCCGTGCGGGCCAGCCTGAGCCGCTCGACAAGGATAGCGGCCTGTTCGCGGACGCTGGCGAGCGGTTGGTACATGTGGTGCACGGAGACGGACGGCGGAGCCTTCGGTGTGAAGACCTTGACGGCGATCTTGGCGAGCCGGTCCGGCCCGATGCCGATGATCAGCTCCGGCAGCAGGTTGGCGAACCGCTGCTCCATCGGGACCACGCGGGGGAAGCGCAGCGCCTCCTCGGCCATGCGGCCGGAGAAGATCTTGGCGACCTCCTTGTACGCGCGGTACTGCAGGAGCCGGGCGAACAGCAGGTCACGCGCCTCCAGCAGGGCGAGGTCCTCCTCGTCCTCGACCTCGCCGGTGGGCAGCAGCCGGGCCGCCTTGAGGTCCAGGAGCGTCGCCGCGACGAGCAGGAAGTGGCTCGTCTGGTCCAGATCCCACTCCGGGCCCCGGGAGCGGATGTAGGCGATGAACTCGTCGGTGACCTTGTGCAGGGACACCTCGGTGATGTCCAGTTTGTGCTTGGCGATCAGCCCGAGCAGCAGATCGAAGGGGCCCTCGAAGACGTCCAGGTGCACCTGGAACGCGGTGGCGGGCTGCTCGGTCACGCCGCCCATTGTCCCGTACACCGTCGCTCCCCGTGAACGGATCAGCAGGACAACGGGACGGTGGGCAGCGCCGGGCCGTCAGACGCGGGCGGGCCACCTGGCGAGCAGCTCGCGGGCCAGTTCGCGGTACGCGGTGGCTCCCATGGAGCCGGGGTCGAACTGGGTGATCGGCTCGCCCGCGAGTGTCGCGTCGGGGAAGCGGACGGTCCGGTTGATGACCGTGTGGAAGACCTTGTCGCCGAAGCCCTGCATGATCGTCTGGAGGACTTCCCTGGCGTGCAGCGTGCGCGGGTCGTACATCGTCGCGAGCAGGCCGTCGATCTCGAGGTTCTTGTTGAGACGCTCCTGGACCTTGCCGATCGACTCCATCAGCAGGGCGACGCCGCGGAGGGCGAAGAACTCGCACTCCAGCGGGATCATCACGCTGTGCGCGCAGGTCAGCGCGTTGACGGTGAGCAGGCCGAGGGACGGCTGGCAGTCGATGAGGCAGATGTCGTAGTGCGGCAGCAGGGGTTCGAGCGAGCGCTGCAGGGCGTACTCCCTGGCGACCTCGTTGACGAGCCTGATCTCCGCGCCGGACAGGAAGATGTTGCTCGGCAGCAGGTCCATGCCCTCGACCGTGGTGTTGAGCAGCACGTCCTCGGCGGTGACGTCGGGCTCCTCCATGAGGAGGTCGTAGATCGTCAGCTCCAGCGGCCGGGGATCGATGCCGAGCCCCACCGACAGCGCGCCCTGCGGATCGAAGTCCACGAGGAGGACCCGCTGGCCCACCTCGGCGAGCGCCGCCCCCAGGTTGATCGTGGTCGTCGTCTTGCCGACGCCGCCCTTCTGGTTGACCATCGCGACGATGCGCGCGGGACCGTGGTTCTCGGGCCGGGCGGGGTCCGGGAAGACCGGACGGGGTCGGCCGGTGGGCCCGATCTCACCGCCGGGGGTCCCCGCGGTCCACGTCGCATCGGTGGTCGCAGTCACCTTGTTGAACCTCCCTGACGGTCACGAACTCGACCGAATTTAAAGGCTTGGCACGTATGCGGCAAGGCGCCGCGCCCTTCCGGGCGATATTCGGCCGCCTTTTCAACGCAGTGCACGGGGATGCGTGGCCGCGTAAACCTCACGGAGCTTGTCGACCGTGACCAACGTGTACACCTGGGTGGTGGTCACCGAGGCATGGCCGAGCAACTCCTGGACAACCCTAACGTCAGCTCCGCCGTCAAGGAGATGTGTTGCGAACGAATGCCGCAACATATGTGGTGAAACTCCGGAAAGACCGGCTCTTTCCGCGGCTTGTTGCAGGACCTCCCAGGCACCCTGACGGGTCAGCCTGCCGCCCCTGGCGTTGAGGAACAGCCCCGGGGTCCCGCGGCCGTGCGCGGCGATCTGGGGCCGCGCCCTGACCATGTACGCGTCGAGCGCCTGGCGGGCGAACTGCCCGATGGGGACGATCCTGGACCGTCCCCCCTTGCCGCGCAGGCGGACCTGGTCCTCCTCGCCTCCCGAGGAGCCGCCGGACCTCCCACTGAACGACACGTCGTCCACCGCGAGGCCCACCGCCTCCGAGATGCGGGCGCCCGTGCCGTACAGGACCTCCAGGAGCGCCCGGTTGCGCAGGGCCAGCGGGGAGTCCTCGGGGCCCGAGGCGGCGATGAGCCGCTCGACCTCGGCGACCGTGATCGCCTTGGGGAGCCTGCGGAGCTGGCGCGGGGGGCGGACCTCGTGCGCCGGGTCGTGGCCGGCCACCCCCTCGCGCAGCGCGAACCTGTGCAGGCCGCGCACGGCCGACACGGCCCGCGCGGCCGAGCTGGCGACCAACGCCGGGTGCTCGTCGTCGCCCTCCCGCAACGCGGCCAGGAAGGCGACGACGTCGGACTCGGCCACATCGGCGAACGTGTCGAGTCCACGCGACCGGAGATGGTCCACATAACGTCGCAGGTCACGCCGATAGGAGGCGAGCGTGTTGGCGGCCAGGCCCCGCTCCACCGCCAGATGGGCGAGGTAGCTGGACAGCACGGCCTCCGTCTCGCTCAGGACGTCCCCCTACGGACTCAGGCTTCCGGCGCGTCGGCGGGCCGGAGCCCCTTGAAGCCGTCGGCGGAAGCGGCGTACGCGGCGAGGATACCGGCGATGGCCGGGGAATTGTGGATCATTCCCGCCATCGCCTTCTCCACGGCCTCCTGCAGGGGAATCCACTCCACCGGCATGCCGATCTCCTCGTGCCGGTGGACGTAGTCGTTCTCCTCCTCCGGGATCGGAGACAGGTCCCGGGCCAGGAAGATCCGGATGCGCTCGTCACACATCCCGGGCGAGGTGTAGATGTCGAGCAGCGTGTGCCACGTGCGCGCCCGGTAGCCGGCCTCCTCGGCCAGCTCGCGTGCGGCGCAGTCCACCAGCGGCTCGCCCGGCACGTCCCTGATCCCGGCGGGCACCTCCCAGAGCAGGCGCCGCACCGGGTGGCGGTACTGGCGGATCATCAGCACCTTGTCGTCCTCGTCGATGGCGAGGACCGCCACAGAACCGGGGTGGACGACATAGTCGCGATCGGCCGTCTCGTCGCCGGGCATCCGCACCGTGTCGGTCCGTACGGAGATCACGCGAGCGGCGAACCGCTCCTTGGAGTCCGTGACCTCCCAGGACTCCGCGACGTCTTCGACCCTCACTTGGTCCTGCCCGCCTTCACCGCGGTCCCACGGGCGTCGGCGTACGCGAGGGCGGCGCCGATCAGGCCCTTGAACAGCGGGTGCGGACGGGTCGGCCGCGAGCGGAACTCGGGGTGCGCCTGGGTGCCGATGAAGAAGGGGTGCTGGTCGGTGGCGAGCTCGGCGTACTCGACGAGGCGGCCGTCCGGCGAGAGGCCGGAGAACACCATGCCGACCTTCTCCAGGCGCTCCCTGAAGGAGTTGTTGACCTCGTAGCGGTGCCGGTGGCGCTCCTCCACCTTGGCCTTGCCGTACAGCTGGCGGGCGAGCGAGCCCTCGGACAGCTTGGCCGGGTAGAGACCGAGCCGCATCGTGCCGCCCATGTCGCGCTCGCCGGAGACGACGTCCTCCTGGTCGGCCATCGTGGAGATCACGGCGGCGGACGTCTCCGGGTCGAACTCGGTGCTCCCCGCGTCCTCGACGCCGGCCAGGTTGCGCGCCGCCTCGATCACCATGCACTGCATGCCCAGGCAGATGCCGAGCAGCGGGACGGTGTTCTCGCGGGCGTGCCGGATCGCGCCGACCTTGCCCTCGATGCCGCGTACGCCGAACCCGCCCGGGATCAGCACGCCGTCGACGCCGTCGAGCTCCCGCGCGGCCCCCTCGGGGGACTCGCAGTCGTCGCTCTTGACCCAGCGGATGTTGACCCTGGCGTCGTTGGCGAAGCCGCCGGCGCGCAGCGCCTCGGTGACCGACAGGTACGCGTCGGGCAGGTCGATGTACTTGCCGACCAGGGCGATCGTGACCTCCTTGGCGGGGCGGTGCACCCGGCGCAGGAGCTGGTCCCACTGGACCCAGTCCACGTCGCGGAACGGCAGGCCGAGCCTGCGCACGACGTACGCGTCGAGGCCCTCGGCGTGCAGGACCTTCGGGATGTCGTAGATCGACGGGGCGTCCACGGCGGAGACGACGGCGTCCTCGTCCACGTCGCACATGAGGCTGATCTTTCGCTTGATCGCATTGGTGACCGGGCGGTCGGACCGCAGCACGATCGCGTCGGGCTGGATGCCTATGCTGCGCAGCGCCGCCACCGAGTGCTGGGTCGGCTTGGTCTTGAGCTCGCCGCTCGGGCCGATGTACGGCAGCAGCGAGACGTGGAGGAAGAAGACGTTGTCGCGGCCCACCTCGTGGCGGACCTGGCGGACGGCCTCGAGGAAGGGGAGCGACTCGATGTCGCCGACTGTGCCGCCCACCTCGGTGATGACCACGTCGACGTCCGGCCCCGCCATGCCGCGGATCCGGTCCTTGATCTCGTTCGTGATGTGCGGGATGACCTGGACGGTGTCGCCGAGGTACTCGCCGCGCCGCTCCTTGGCGATCACGTTGGAGTAGACCTGGCCGGTCGTGACGTTGGCCGAGCCGTGCAGCTCGGTGTCGAGGAACCGCTCGTAGTGGCCGACGTCGAGGTCGGTCTCCGCCCCGTCGTCTGTGACGAACACCTCACCGTGCTGGAACGGGTTCATCGTGCCCGGATCCACGTTGAGGTAGGGGTCGAGCTTCTGCATGGTGACCCGCAGGCCACGAAGTTTGAGGAGGCGTCCGAGGCTGGAGGCGGTGAGCCCCTTGCCCAAACTGGAGGCGACGCCGCCGGTGACGAACAGATGCTTGGTATGTGCGGCGCTGCGCAAGAGTGGCTCCCGTGGTCGTTGTGATCCCCGGCCGTCCAGATGGGGCGGCCTCCATGCCCACGGGCTCTCAGAATAACAAACCTTGTCCGCTACGTGCACGAACCCGCCATAGCCCGCACTTCGACCGAGGAGTAACTTGTCCCGTTATGTCGATCGTGAAGCGCGCCGTCGGCCGCTTGCTCCACCGTGGCTGGGCATACGCGAGGGAGGCCGGGGCCGTCAGCCCCCTCTCCCCCGCGGGCTATCGGTTCCGGCGTCTCGGCGACGGCGCGTGCCTGTCCTTCCCGCTCGGCGCGATCTTCGGCGAGGCGTGGATCGAGATCGGCGACCACACGTTGGTCGGCGAGCGCGTGTCGATCTCGGCGGGCATGGGACCGGGCGTCGACCTCGGACCGGACTCCATCGTCAGGATCGGCCGCGGCTGCTCCATCGGCAGGGGCAGCCACATCGTGGGGCACCAGTCGATCGACATCGGCGAGGACGTCTTCACCGGACCGTACGTGTACATCACCGACCAGAACCACGTCTACGACGACCCCGAGATGCCCATCGGGCGGCAGTGGCCGCGCAACAACCCGGTCTCGATCGGCTCGGGCTCGTGGCTGGGCACCGGGGCGATCATCCTGCCCGGCACCCGGATCGGCCGCCAGTCCGTGGTCGCCGGGGGCGCCGTGGTGCGCGGCGAGTTCCCGGACCATTCGGTCATCGCCGGGGTGCCCGCCAAGATCGTGCGCAGGTACGACCCGGACGAGGGCTGGACCGCGCCGCGCCCCGGCGGCACGGCGGCAGTACCGGACACGGCGGCGGTACCGGGCGCCACGGAACGGCCGGACGAGGCGGAGCGGCGGGACGATCGGCCCATACGGCATCTGGCCCCGCACGAGTGAGCGGCTGAGCCGTCCTCCGGCGTACGGCGCGGCCGTTCCTGAGCCGTCCCAGCCGTATAACGTGGCGGCTCCTGAGCCGTCCTCCGGTGTACGGCGCGGCGGTTCGCACCCTAGACCGAACGTCGTTCTGGGGCGTAGGTTCGCGGCATGCGCACCAGCCTCACCGAACGGCTCGGCATCGACTTCCCGTTGTTCGCGTTCAGCCACTGCCGCGACGTCGTGGCCGCCGTGACCAACGCGGGCGGGTTCGGCGTGCTCGGCGCCGTCGCGTACTCGCCGGAGCGGCTGGACCAGGAGCTGTCCTGGATCGACGCCCAGGTGAACGGCCGGCCGTACGGAGTGGACGTGCTGGTCCCCGGCAAGATCGACGCCGGGGCCGCCGATCCCGGCGCGCGCCTGCTGGACCTGGTGCCCGAGAGGCACCGCGACTTCCTCGCCCACCTGTTCCGGAAGTACGGCCTCGGCCTCCCGGGCGGCCCCATGGAGCCCGGCGCGGACGAGGCCGGGCGCAGGGTCACGCCGGAAGGCGCGACCGGCCTGATCGACGTCGCGCTCACGCACCCCATCGGGCTGATCGCCAGCGCCCTCGGGCCGCCGCCCCCGGCGATGGTGGACCGGGCACGGGCGGCCGGGGTGCCGGTCGCGGCCCTGGTCGGCACCGTCGAGCACGCCACGCGCCAGGTCGCCGCGGGAGCCGACATCATCGTCGCGCAGGGCACCGAGGCGGGCGGGCACACCGGTGAGGTGTCCACGATGGTCCTGGTCCCCCAGGTCGTGGACGCCGTGGCCCCGGTGCCCGTGCTCGCGGCGGGCGGCATCGCCGAGGGGCGGCAGGTGGCCGCCGCGCTCGCCCTCGGCGCCGAGGGGGTGTGGTGCGGCTCGGTGTGGCTCACCACGGACGAGGCAGAGACGCCACCGGTCGTCAAGCGCAAGATGCTCGCCGCGACGTCGCGGGACACCGTCAGATCCCGCTCGCGTACCGGCAAGCCCGCCCGCCAGCTCAGGTCCGCCTGGACCGAGGAGTGGGACGGTGCCCCGGAGAGCCCGGGGCCGCTGGGGATGCCGCTGCAACTCCTGCTGGCCGAGGCCGCGATGGCCCAGGTGGGTCAGGCCGCCGAGTCCGGCAACCCGGGCGCGCGCGAGTTGGCCAACTACTTCGTCGGCCAGGTCGTCGGGCAGATGAACCAGGTCAAACCGGCCCGCCAGGTCGTCTACGAGATGATCAAGGGGTACGGCGACGCGGTCGAGAGGCTCCGCGGCATCACCGACGCCTGACTCCCCCGGACACGACGGACCACGGCACGGCAATGGGTCACGACACGACACCACGGACCACGACAGCGACAGCGACACGCGCCACGACACCGGGACACGACACCGGGACGCAGCACTGCGGCACGATGCCGCGTCATGTGCGACATCGCCGGTCGCGTCGCGCGCTCATGGTTTGTTGCCGAGACCGGCCTGCCGGGCCCGGATGATGGCCTCGGCCCGGTCGGCGACCTGAAGCTTGGCGAAGATCGCGGAGATGTGGTTGCTGACGGTCTTGACGCTGATGACGAGGTGGCGGGCGATAGCGGGGTTGGTGTGACCCGCGGCGATCAGGTCGAGGACCTCGCGCTCGCGCGCGGTGAGCTCGGGAAAGGGCTCGGCGGCCGGGGCGGCGCGCGCCGCCCCCGCGAAGAAGTCGATGATCCGGCGCGCCACGCTCGGGCCGAAGACGGCGTGTCCCGCGGCGACGGAGCGGATCGCCCGGACGATCTCGTCCTGCTGGGCGCCCTTGACGAGGTAGCCGGAGGCGCCGGCCCGCATCGCCCCGAAGACCGAGTCGTCGTCCTCGAACATGGTCAGCACGAGCACCCGCGTCGCGGGCGTGGTCCGCAGGATCGCCCGCGTCGCCTCCACCCCGTTGGTCCCGGGCATGTGAAGGTCCATGATCACGACATCGGGCTGGGTGAGCTGGGCCTCACGGCGGGCGGCCTCACCGTCACCGGCCTCGCCCACGACCTCGACGTCGGGCAGTGACGCGACGAGGGCGCGTAACCCCTCGCGCATGAGCGGATGGTCGTCGACCACGACGATGCGGATGGGGCCGTCGGCGCTCATGCGTGCTCCAGTGGTAGCAGGACGTGGACGCGTCCACCCCGGTTGGTGGGACCGGCGGTGAGGGTACCGCCGAGTTCGGCGGCGCGCTCGTGCATGGAGCGCAGCCCCACACCGTGGGACCACTCGCCGCCGGCGGCGGTGCCGTCGTCACGCACTTCGAGGTGCAGGGCGTGGTCGGCGCGCAGCGAGACACTGCACGTGCTCGCGTGCCCGTGCCGGAGGGCGTTGGTGACCGCCTCGGTGGCGATACGGTACGCGGCGACCTCCACGGCCGCGGGCAGCGGCGGCAGGTCGTCGGGGATGTCGACGGTGACCACGAACCCGGCCTGGTCACGATGCCAGGACTGCTGGGCGCGCTGGCGCAGCGCCCCGGCCAGCCCCAGCTCGTCGAGGTCGGGCGGGCGCAGATCGTAGACGAGCCGCCTGATGTCCGCGATCGCGTCGGTCAGGTCGGCGCGCAGGTCGAGCAGCAACCGCCCGCACCGGTCCGGATCGCTCTGCCGCAGGTTGTGCGCGGCGTCGGCCTTGAGAGTGACCGCGGTCAGCGCGCTGCCCAGGCCGTCGTGCAGGTCGCGGCGCAGCCGCCGGCGCTCCTCCTCACGGGCGGCCACGATCTGCGTGCGCGACTCGCGCAGCCGCTCGGACAGGCGCACCGACTGGAGGGCGAGGCCGACGGGGGCGGCCAGCAGGTCGAGAGCCCGCCGGTCGGCGGCCGAGAGCCGCGTCTCCCCCGCGCGCAGGCCGACGAGCAGGTCCGCCGGCTCCCCCTCCGCCACCTCGATCGCCACCGTGTGCCAGGCCGTCGTGGGCCGGCCGTACGCCGAGATGAGGCGGCCGTCGGAGCTGATCGCGGCGTAGGGCAGGCGCAGCGCCTCGCACACCGCCCGCAGCACACCCTCCAGGCCCGTGCCGAGACGGACCCCGACCCGGGCGGCGGCCTCGGCCGGGTCATGCCGCCGGCCGTACATGAGCCGGTCCACGAGGGACTGCACGGCTGAACGGGCCGGCGCGAACGCCACCGCGATCATCGCGGTGGCGACCAGCGGGCTCGCCGACAGCCGGTCGCGGGCCAGCGGGGCGAGTCCCGCGACGATGCCCAGATACGCCCCGACCACGCCCAGCGTGAGGAGGCCGTACACCAGGGACCGGTTGACGATCAGCCGGATGTCGTAGAGCTGGTGGCGCACGATCGCCACCGTGGCCGCCGCGGGGATCAGCGGCAGGGTGAACAGGAACAGGATCGGCCCGTCGGTGGTGACGATCCGCTGCAGGTTCAGCGCCACGAACAGGACCACCGCCCACAGCAGCCACATCACCTGCAGCCGCTCCGCACCCCGCGACCGGTACGCGCGAAGCCCGAGCGCGACGATGCTCCCCAGCAGCACCAGCCCCGTGAGGGCGACGAACACGGGCATCAGGGTCGCTATGACACGTTCGACCGCGTCGGGCAGCAGCGGGCCCTGGTCGGCCGTCGACTCACCGCTGTCCCCGCCGGGCTGCAGTGTCACGGTCGGCGCCAGCAGGGTCAGCGCGACGGTCACCACGGCCAGCGGCCGCCACCTGGGGGACAGCGGGCGACCGTAGGGGAACAGCTGCAGGATCAGAGGCAGGCAGACCACCGGCGCCGGGATCCAGGCGGTGATGCCGATCAGGTTGATCGTGCGTTCCCAGCCGGGTGACAGCGTGAACGCACCCGACAACACACCCAGGCACGCCACGCTCACGGTGTAGCAGGCGCCGTACGCGACGAAGAGCAGCCCGACCCGATGTCGCGGCCGGTGTGCCAGCACAAGCGAGCCGAACGCGGTGAACGTCACCGACATCGCACTGTTGGTCAACAGGTACGACTCCGCCGCGTCGCCCACGGTGAGACCACCGGCGAACCACGACACCCATGTCGCGACGACCACGACTCCCGTTACCGCGACGACGGCGACAGGCGCGGTCCGCTTCCCTGGCATGGACCCATCATCTGGTCCCCCGACCCCGGCGGCCATGGGTGCGCGCTCCTATCTCGCCTGGGAGTACGCGGGACCGGGATGGGGGGCCGCACCCACGACGGCGGGGGCGCGCGCCGGTCACCCTCGGATCCGCAGGAAGGACCAGACCACCCCACATTCGGAGGACCCCATGGAACCCGGCACCCGACCCGACCCGGCGACGACCAGCGGCCCGTCGCGTGCCACGCCGCCGCGCGACGTACGCGGCTTCTGGCGCATCCTGCTCGCGGTCATCGCTCCGCTTCCCATGCTCGCGCAGGCCGTCTACTACCTGCTCAACCCGGTCGACGGAGGGTCGTCCTTCGCCGACACCGTGACCGCGTACACGGCCCACCAGCAGCTCATCGGCGTCCTCAGGCTGGTCGGCGCCGTCTTCGTCGTCGGACTCCCGGCCGCGACGTTCGCGGTCGCCTGGGCGGCCCGTCGCGGCGCCCCGCGACTCACCTCGTTCGGCGCCTTCATCTCTCTGCTGGGCTCCTTCTCCGGGATCGCCCTGATCATCGGTGGGGATCCGCTCGCCTACTACACCGTCCGCGAGGGGCTCGACGTGGGCGTCATGACCAAGCTCTCCGACGACGTGGTGGAGAACGATCCGGTGCAGCAGGTGGCGGGCCTGCTGTTCATCGTGGGCATCGTCATCGGCCTGCTCCTGCTGGGTCTCGCACTGTGGCGCAGCCGCGTCGCCCCCGCGTGGATGGGCATCGCCCTCGCCGTGGGGGGCTGCACCCACCCGTTCCTGCCCGGCCACGTCGCCCAGGGCGCCGGCCTGCTGGTCGCCGCCGTCGGCTTCGCCGGGGCGTCGTACGCGTTGCTGCGCATGCGGAACGACGACTTCGACCTGCCCGCCATGTCTGCGGCCCCTCGCCCCGCCTCGTCGCACGTGCGCACGTGAGGGACGTGAGGCGGCCGTTTCGGCGAACCCGGCGGGTGCGGACCGCCGGGATCGCTGCTTTGATGGCCTCCTGCGGGGATCGCGCGCTCCCTCAGGCACTGACACGCGGGCGCGTTCGTTGGAGGGGTGATGTTCGCCGCACTCACCGGGCTCGGCCTGTCCACCGCCGCGGGGCTCAACGCCTACATCCCGCTGATGGTCGTCGGGCTGGTCGCCCACTTCACCGACGCCGTACGGCTCCCGCAGGGCTACGAGTGGCTCTCGAACGGCTGGGTGCTGCTCATCATCGGCGTGCTGCTGGTCGCGGAGATCGTGCTCGACAAGGTGCCGGTCGTCGATCACGTCAACGACATCATCCAGACCGCCGTGCGTCCCGCGTCCGGCGGCGTGGTCTTCAGCGCCACCACCGCCGCGGCGGAGCTGGACAACTCGGCCTGGATGGCCGAGCATCCCGCCGTCGGCTGGATCCTCGGCATCGCCGTCGCCCTCGCGGTCCACGCCGTGAAGGCGAGCGCCCGCCCGGTCGTGAACGTCACCACCGCCGGGGTGGGCGCCCCTGTCGTCAGCACGGTGGAGGACGCGGGCGCGCTCGGCATGAGCCTCATCGCGATCTTCCTGCCGGTGCTGGTCGTCGTGGCGGTCGCGGTGCTGGCCTTCGTCGGCTGGCGCCTCACCCGTCGCGTCCGCCGGTATCGCGCCTCGCGCAGGGCCGCCCGTACGGCGGAGCCGACCTGAGAGCGCTCGGACGCGCTCAGAGGTCGGCCGTGTCCGCCAGGAAGTCGAAGAGACGGGCCAGCTCCGCGTACGTCGCGCCCTTCTTGATCAGCGCGCCCATACGCTGGGCGGCCTCCGTCGTGAAGTGGTGACCGGCCAGCGCGGGCGCCAGCGCCGCCCGGCGGCCCAGCAGATCGGCAGCCGAGGTGCGGTGCGGGTTGCGGACGATCGAGACGCTGACCCGGATGGCGTGCTCGTTGCCCCAGTGGACGCCGGGGCGGTCGGTCTCGACGGCCGAATAGCGGAAGCCGTGAGACCGGTCACAGGTGGGGCAGCCGACCGGCCCCCCGCCCAGGCTGCTCCCGCAGTCGGCGCAGACCAGCCGGTCCATGGCGGCGTCCACCACCCGCCAGTCGTGCCGGTCGGGCTCGTCCACGACCATCGCGGCGATGCCGAGCTCCTCCTTGGGCGTGATCATGCCGAACTCCCGGGAGACGAACTCCCGCCAGCCGTCGTCCACGATCTCGTCGACCAGCACCCGGCACCGCGCGCAGTCCGGAGCCCCGCCGTACTCCCAACAGCCGCACGCCGAGCAACGCCGGAGCCGCTCACCCACCGCCGGCCGCATGTCCGTCACCCCGTCCTGTAGATCACCTGCGGACGTACCGTATCGGATCGGTCATTTCACCCCGGCTTCGCGCATGTCGCGAAGCTCGCGCTTGAGCTCCTTGATCTCGTCGCGCAGCCGGGCCGCGACCTCGAACTGCAGGTCGGCGGCCGCCGTGTGCATCTGCTCGGTGAGGGACTCGACCAGGGCCTCCAGCTGGGACCGGGGCATCTCCCCGACGATCGCCTTGGCGTGCTGGCCGGCCGTGCGGGACGCGAGCCCGGGCACCGGCGCCTTGCCGCGCGACTGCTGGCGCCCTCCGCCGCCGAGCAGTTGGGCCGTGTCGGCGTCCTCCCTGGCGAGGCTGTCCAGGATGTCGGCGATCTTCTTGCGCAGCGGCTGGGGGTCGAGCCCGTTCGCGGAGTTGTAGGCCATCTGCTTGGCCCGCCGCCGGTTGGTCTCCTCGATGGCCCGCTCCATGCTCGGGGTGACCTTGTCGGCGTACATGTGGACCTGGCCGGACACGTTTCGCGCGGCGCGGCCGATCGTCTGGATCAGCGAGGTCTCCGAGCGCAGGAATCCCTCCTTGTCGGCGTCCAGGATGGCCACCAGGGACACCTCGGGCAGGTCGAGGCCCTCACGGAGCAGGTTGATGCCGACCAGCACGTCGAACTCGCCCATGCGCAGCTCGCGCAGCAGCTCGATCCGCCTGAGGGTGTCGACCTCGCTGTGCAGGTAACGCACGCGGATGCCGTTCTCCAGGAGGTAGTCGGTGAGGTCCTCCGCCATCTTCTTGGTCAGGGTGGTGACCAGGACCCGCTCGTCCTTCTCCGTGCGCACCCGGATCTCGTGCATCAGGTCGTCGATCTGGCCCTTGGTCGGCTTGACGACGACCTCGGGGTCGACCAGCCCGGTCGGGCGGATGACCTGCTCGACCACGTCGCCCTTGCTGCGGCCCAGCTCGTACGGCCCCGGCGTGGCGGACAGGTAGACGGTCTGCCCGATCCGCTCCAGGAACTCCTCCCACTTGAGCGGGCGGTTGTCCATCGCGGACGGCAGCCGGAACCCGTGCTCGACGAGGGTGCGCTTGCGCGAGGCGTCTCCCTCGTACATCGCGCCGATCTGCGGCACGGTCTGGTGCGACTCGTCCAGGACGAGCAGGAAGTCCTCGGGGAAGTAGTCGAGCAGGGTGTGCGGAGCGGTCCCCGGCCCCCGCCCGTCGATGTGGCGGGAGTAGTTCTCGATGCCGGAGCAGGTGCCGATCTGGCGCATCATCTCGATGTCGTAGGTCGTGCGCATCCGCAGCCGCTGGGCCTCCAGCAGCTTGCCCTGCTGCTCCATCCGGCTGAGGGACTCGGCCAGCTCCGCCTCGATGTCGCGGACGGCCCGCTCCATCCGCTCGGGACCCGCGACGTAGTGCGAGGCCGGGAAGATGTACAGCTCCGGGTCCTCGGTGATCACCTCGCCGGTCAGCGGGTGCAGTGTGGCGAGCTTCTCGATCTCGTCGCCGAACATCTCGATGCGGACGGCGAGCTCCTCGTACTGCGGGATGATCTCGATCGTGTCGCCGCGCACCCGGAACGTGCCCCGCGTGAAGGACAGGTCGTTGCGCGCGTACTGCATGTCGACGAGCTTGCGCAGGAGCTGGTCGCGCTCGATCTCCTGGCCGACCTTGAGCCGGACCATGCGGTCGACGTACTCCTGCGGGGTGCCCAGGCCGTAGATGCACGACACCGAGGCCACCACGACGGTGTCACGGCGGGTCAGCAGCGAGTTGGTCGCCGAGTGACGCAGCCGCTCGACCTCCTCGTTGATCGAGGAGTCCTTCTCGATGTAGGTGTCGCTCTGCGGAACGTACGCCTCGGGCTGGTAGTAGTCGTAATACGACACGAAATATTCGACGGCGTTGTTCGGCAACATCTCGCGCAGCTCGTTGGCGAACTGCGCGGCGAGCGTCTTGTTCGGCTGCATGACCAGCGCCGGGCGCTGCAGACGCTCGATCAGCCAGGCGACCGTCGCGGTCTTGCCGGTGCCGGTGGCACCCAGCAGGACGTTGTCCTTGTCTCCCGCCTTGACCCGGCGCTCCAGGTCCGCGATCGCGGACGGTTGGTCGCCGGAGGGCGTCATGTCGGTGACCACCTCGAAGGGCGCCACTTTACGCTGCAAGTCGGTTACGGGCCTCACGTCTGCATAACCTACGCCGGGCCACCGACATTTCCGTACCCGAGCCGGGCCTTCCCCGCCGACCACCGCGCGGGCGGCCCTCACCCGGCCCTCACATGGCCCCGGGCAGGGGCTACGCCGCCTTGGGAGGGCTACACGGCCCTGGCCCGCAGGTCCTCCCAGAGCTCGGCCACCCGGGCGTCGAGATCCTCAAGAGGGCCCTCGTTACCGATCACCACATCGGCGATCTTCAGCCGGTCCTCCCTGGCGGCCTGCGCGGCGATGCGCGCCCGCGCGTCCCGCTCGGACATGCCGCGGCATCGCGTGAGGCGATCCAGGCGGATCTCGTCGGACGCGTCCACGACGACGACGACGTCGTACATCGACGCGAGGTTGTTCTCCGCGAGCAGCGGGACGTCGTAGACCACGATCGCGTCCTCGGACGCGGCCTCCTGGAGTTCACTCACCCGTTCGCCGACCCTGGGGTGGACGATCCCGTTGAGCACGGCCAGCTTCCCCGCGTCCGCGAAGACGATGGAACCGAGCCTCTCGCGGTCGAGACCGCCGTCCGGGCGGAGCACGGTCTCGCCGAACGCCTCGACGATCTCCTTGAGCCCCTCGGTTCCGGGCTCCACCACCTCACGCGCGATCTTGTCGGCGTCGATGACGACCGCCCCGTACTCCGCGAGGCGCCTGGAGACCTCGCTCTTACCCGACCCGATGCCGCCCGTGAGGCCCACCTTCACCACGCCCGCAGCCTATCGGGAGCCTTCCGCCTCCGGCAGGCGGCCCCGCATTGGGCAAAGAATGGCGATTTATCGGGAGATCGCCTCGCGCCGCAAGTGGATCAGGGTGAGGTGATCCTGGACGCGCTCCCTGCGGGTCTCCCGGTACCCCAGGCGGCGATAGAGCCGCAGGTTGCCCTCCGACAGGTGCCCGGTGAAGAGGTCGAACGCGGCGGCCTCGGGCACCGCCGCGTGGAGAGCCTCGAGCAGGGCGGTGCCGATGCCCATCCCCTGCCGGTCCGGAGCGACCACGAGGCGGCCCACGAGGCACGCACGGCCGGGCCGCCCACCCATCTCGTGCTCCGACCTTCTCGTGGGTCCCCGCCCCGCACCGCCGTCCTGGGCTCCGTCAGGCATCCGTCCGCGCACGGAGCCGACGATGCGCGTGCCCTCGACGGCCTTGAGCACCACGCCGGTCTCGATCACCTTGCGGAGCTGTTCGAACGACTCGACGAGGGGGGCGATGAAGGGATCGCCGTACATCTGGGCCTCGGTCACGTACGCCGCGCGTTGCAGGGTGAGGATCTCCCCGGCGTCGGCGGCCGACGCCCTCTCGATGTCCGCCACGCCGTCACCCTATCGGCAGCGGGGCGGTGAAGAAGATCACGGAGAAGACGGCGGGAAACGCGAGAGAAGGAGGAGAACGCGAGAAGGCCCCGCCGAAGCGGGGCCTTCCCGTGCTTACTTCACATCCCGAGCGGTCAGCTCTGGCCGCCGGCCAGCTTCTCGCGCAGGGCGGCGAGCGCCTCGTCGGAGGCGAGCGCGCCACCACCGGTCTGGGTCGGGGTGGAGGTCTCGCCGGAGTAGGACGACGGAGCGGCCTCGCTGGCCTCCGCCTCCTCCTGGCGAGCCTTCTCGACCTGCGACTTGTGGGCCTCGAAGCGAGCCTGGGCCTCGGCGTACTGCCGCTCCCACTCCTCGCGCTGCTTGTCGAAGCCCTCGAGCCACTCGCCGGTCTCGGCGTCGAAGCCCTCGGGGTAGATGTAGTTGCCCTGGTCGTCGTAGGTCGCCGCCATGCCGTACAGCGTGGGGTCGAACTCGACGTCGGCGCCCATCGCGCCCTCGTTCGCCTGCTTCAGCGAGAGGGAGATGCGGCGGCGGTCCAGGTCGATGTCGATGATCTTGACGAAGATCTCGTCGCCGACCTGCACGACCTGCTCCGGGATCTCCACGTGGCGCTCGGCCAGCTCGGAGATGTGGACCAGGCCCTCGATGCCCTCCTCGACGCGGACGAACGCACCGAACGGCACCAGCTTGGTGACGCGACCCGGGACGACCTGGCCGATCTGGTGGGTGCGGGCGAACTGCTGCCACGGGTCTTCCTGCGTCGCCTTGAGCGAGAGGGAGACGCGCTCGCGCTCCATGTCGACGTCGAGAACCTCGACCGTGACCTCCTGGCCGACCTCGACGACCTCGGACGGGTGGTCGATGTGCTTCCAGGAGAGCTCGGAGACGTGCACCAGTCCGTCGACGCCGCCGAGGTCCACGAACGCACCGAAGTTGACGATCGAGGACACGACGCCCTTGCGGACCTGACCCTTCTGCAGGGTGTTGAGGAACGTCTGGCGAACCTCGGACTGGGTCTGCTCCAGCCAGGCACGGCGGGACAGGACCACGTTGTTGCGGTTCTTGTCCAGCTCTATGATCTTCGCCTCGAGCTCGCGGCCGACGTACGGCTGCAGGTCGCGGACGCGGCGCATCTCGACCAGGGAGGCCGGCAGGAAGCCGCGGAGGCCGATGTCGAGGATGAGACCACCCTTGACGACCTCGATGACCGTGCCGGTGACGATGCCGTCCTCGTCCTTGATCTTCTCGATCGTGCCCCAGGCCCGCTCGTACTGAGCGCGCTTCTTGGACAGGATGAGGCGGCCTTCCTTGTCCTCCTTCTGGAGGACAAGGGCCTCGACGTGCTCGCCGACTTCGACGACGTCGGCAGGATCGACATCGTGCTTGATCGAGAGCTCACGCGAAGGGATGACACCCTCGGTCTTGTAACCGATGTCGAGCAAGACCTCGTCTCGATCGACCTTGACAACGGTGCCCTCAACGATGTCGCCGTCGTTGAAGTACTTGATGGTCTCGTCGATCGCGGCGAGGAAGGCCTCCTCGGAACCGATGTCGTTGACCGCTACCTGCGGGGTGCTCGAGGTGGCCTCAGTGCTGCTCGTCATGTGTGGAATTGCTCCGAACCGGACAGATGTCGTTGTGACCGAGGCGCGATGGGCTTGTTTCCGTTCAACCACGGTGATGGTGATCGAGCGCGAGCCCGCTCCGTCCGAGGCGCACGCGAGCCCACGGCGCAGCGATCAGCATATGAGACGACGCGTCCCAGGTCAATCCGGCCGCGATGCTAGTAAGCGATGACCCTTTTCGCCGCCTTTGAAATGATATTACCTCGAAGCCTCTTCGGTATGGAGATGTGCTCAGGATCCCCATCGGACGTGTACCGCTCCCCCGGATGCTTGTCCAGCCAACCCAGCCAGTAGGCCGAACACCAGCGGCGGCACTCCCCCTTCTTTCCGTTGGACTGGATGCGCCAGATCGCGGAACGGTCAAAGCTTTTCGCGAACGGCGGAACCGAGGGCTCCGCCCCGGCGAGGAAGACCCCCTCGAACCGGTACGGGGTGCCGTCCCACTTGCCCTCTCGTGCCGTCTTGGGCTTCCTCGGGCGGGAGCCGTACGGCAGGGCGAGGGTGAGGGACGGCGGGGCGCCGAGCTTCTTCAGCAGCCGCTCCTGCCGGACGATCTGCTCACCGACGCCCCCCTTGGACAGCCGGCGCAGGTCGGGGTGCGAGTAGGTGTGGTTGGCCACCTCGAATCCGTGATCGACCAGCCACTTCACCGCCGCCTCCTGCCGCGCCCGGTCGGGCAGGCCGAACGGGGCCCGGTTCACCCAGAAGGTCGCGGCCGGCCGGAAATCGGGATATTTCGCCGCGACCTCGTAGATGATCCCCACCGCGGTGTCCTTCTTGGGCATCCCGTTCGCGTCGAACGCGAAGTGCGAGGGGTGGCCGTCGTCGAAGGTGAGCACGACCGGATGCGCGCCCGCGGGGATGTCGATCTTCCCGGTCACGAACTCGGCCGCCGTGATGGGCACGTAGCCGGACTTGGCCAGCTTCTCCAGCTCGGACCGGAGCTGGGAGGGCGTCCGGTCGATCGAGGCGATGCGCTTCTTCAGCAGCCGGTGGTACATGATCACCGGCACCAGGCCGAGCTCGTTGGCCCCGACCGCGCGGGCCGACTCCACCGTCGCGGTGACCGGCGGCGGCGTGTGACTCGGCGCCTCCGGCGCCGCTCTGGCCGAAACCCTCCTGTCTCCGGACTCGTCATCGCCCGCGGAGGGCAGCAGCGTCAACGCCACCAGACCCACCGCGATCACCGCCGCATTGGCGACCAACGTCGCCCGAGCAATTTTTCGCACAGTCATTTGACCTTACTGCCCGAATTTTGCAGAAGGTCATCTGTGCTCTACTTCCTGATGAATCACGGCATACCGGCGGAGGATCCCGCCACCCGTCAGTGGCCGGCGTCCTCCCAGGTCGGGCCGACGCCCACGGACACGTCGAGCGGCACGCGGAACTCGAACGCCGCGCACATCTGCCCGACGACCGCGCTCTTGAGCTCCTCCAACTCGCCCGGGGCGACCTCGAAGACGAGTTCGTCATGGACCTGGAGCAGCATGCGGGAGCGCATGCCCTCGATCGCCTTCTGGACGTCGAGCATCGCGACCTTGATCACGTCGGCGGCCGAGCCCTGGATCGGCGCGTTCAGCGCCATCCGCTCCGCCATCTCGCGGCGCTGCCGGTTGTCGCTGGTGAGATCCGGCAGGTAGCGGCGGCGGCCGAGGATGGTCTCGGTGTAGCCGTCCTTGCGCGCCCGCGAGACCAGCTCCTCCAGGTAGTCGCGGACCCCGCCGAACTCCTGGAAGTACTCGTCCTTGAGCGCCCGCGCCTCCGAGACCGGGATGCCGAGCTGGCCGGACAACCCGAAGTCGGACAGGCCGTACGCCAGGCCGTAGTTCATCGCCTTGATCCGGGCCCGCAGATCGGCGTCCACCTGCTCGGGCGGAAGGTCGAAGACCCGCGCGGCCGTCGCCTGGTGGAAGTCGTGACCTGACTCGAAGGCCGCGATCAGCGACTCGTCACCGGACAGGTGCGCCATGATCCGCAGCTCGATCTGGCTGTAGTCGGCGGTGAGCAGCGTCTCGTAGCCCTCGCCCACGACGAACCCCTTGCGGATCCGGCGGCCCTCGGCGGTGCGGATCGGCACGTTCTGCAGGTTGGGCTTCTCGGAGCTGAGCCGCCCGGTCGCCGCCTTGATCTGGTTGAACGTGGTGTGGATCCGCCCGTCGTCGCCGATCTCCTTGATCAGGCCCTCGACGGTGGTGCGCAGCTTCATCTGGTCACGGTGCCTGAGCATGATCGTCGGCAGCTCGTGCTCGGTCTGCCCGGCCAGCCAGGCCAGCGCGTCGGCGTCCGTGGTGTAGCCCGTCTTGGTCTTCTTCGTCTTGGGCAGGTTCAGCCGGACGAAGAGGATCTCCTGGAGCTGCTTGGGCGAGCCCAGGTTGAACTGCTCGCCCACCGCCGCGTGCGCCGCCTCGACGGCCTGCTTCACCGCCGCGCCGAACTCGGCCTCCAGCGCCGCGAAGTACTGCCCGTCGGCGGCGATGCCGGCCCGCTCCATCGTCGCGAGCACCCGCAGCAGGGGCAGCTCGACCTCGGTGACCAGCCGGGTGCCGCCCCGGCTCGACAGGCGCTTCTCCAGCTCGTCCGCGAGGTCCCGTACGGCGTGGGCCCGCAGGGCGAGCTCGGCCGCGGCGGCGTCGTCCTCCTCGAACAGGCTGGTCTGACCGTTGGCACCGGTCTCGCTGCGCAGCTCGCGATGGAGATAGCGCAGCACGAGGTCGTTCAGCGGGAACGAGCTCTGCCCCGGCATCGCCAGGTAGGCCGCCAGCGCCGTGTCACAGGTCAGGCCGCGCAGGTCCATGCCGAGGTCCCACAGGGCGAGCAGCGGCCCCTTCGCGTCGTGGACGGCCTTCGGCTTCGTCTCGTCGGCCAGCCACGCCCCGAGGGCCGCCTGGTCCTCCGGCGTGAGCTGGGTGGGGTCCACGTAGGCGGCGCCCGACTCGCCGGAGACGGCGATGGCGTCCAGCCGCCCGGTGCCGCTGCCGTACGCGCCGCGGAACTCCAGACCGGCACGGCCCTCGGGCAGCGCGGCCAGCCACGCGCCCACCTCTCCGGGGCCGAGCACGGTCACCTCGACCTCGAAGCCCTCGCTCACCTCGGGCTCGGCGGTGCCGAGGGTCTTGAAGAGCCGGTCACGCAGCTCGCCGCGGATCTGGAGGGTGTCGAGCAGCTTGTTGATCTCCTCGCGGTCCCACTGGCCCATCAGCAGCTCGCCAGGGGCGGCATCGAGGGGGACGTCGCGCCGCAGCTCGGTCAGCATCCGGTTGTGGATCACCTGGCCGAGGTGCTCGCGCAGCTTCTCGCCGACCTTGCCCTTGACCTCGTCGGCCCGCCGGACCAGCTCGTCGAGCGAGCCGTACTCCGAGATCCACTTGGTCGCGGTCTTCTCGCCCACGCTGGGAACGCTCGGCAGGTTGTCGCTCGGGTCGCCGCGCAGCGCCGCGAAGTCGGGGTACTGCGCCGGAGTCAGGCCGTACTTCTCCGCGACGGCGTCGGGGGTGAACCGCGTCATGTCGCTGATCCCGCGCCGGGTCATCAGCACCGTCACCCGGTCGTCGACGAGCTGCAGCGCGTCGCGGTCACCGGTGACGATCAGGACGTTCATGCCGGCGCCCGAGGCCTGCGTGGCCAGCGTCGCGATCAGGTCGTCGGCCTCGTAGCCCGCGAGTGACAGGCGCGGGACGCGCAGCGCGTCGAGCAGTTCGAAGATGAGGTGCACCTGGCCGCGGAAGTCCTCCGGCGTCTCGGACCTGTTCGCCTTGTACGCCTCGAACGCCTCGTGCCGGAAGGTCGGCTCGCTCCGGTCGAAGCACACGGCGACATGGGTCGGCCGCTCGTCGCGGAGAATGTTGGTCAACATCGAGGTGAAGCCGTACACCGCTTCCGTGTGCTGACCGTCCGTCGTCATGAGGTTCGCGTCCTTCAGGGCGTAGAAGGCGCGGTACGCAAGGGAATGACCATCCAGGAGCAACAGGCACGGACGGTCGGGGGTCGCTTCGGTGTTCGGCACATCCGCAGCCTAGTCTCCATCTACGACAGAATCCGCAGGCTCTTGCGCACAGGAGGCATCCCCTTGACCCTGACCAATCCCGACGAGTCCGTGTCCTTCCTCAACCAGATCAGCCGCGGGCACCTCCCGGATCGGATGGGCATCGAACTCCTCGAGGCGACCCCGGAGAAGGTCGTCGGGCGCATGCCCGTGGAGGGCAACACCCAGCCGTACGGCCTGCTTCACGGAGGCGCGTCGTGCGTTCTCGCCGAGTCGGTGGGATCGATGGGCGCCGCCCTGCACGCGGGTCCCGGACGGGTCGCCGTCGGCATCGAGATCAACGCCACCCACCACCGCTCGGCCACGTCCGGTCACGTCACCGCGGTCGCCACCCGCGTCCACGGCGGCCGCAGCCTCGCGACGTACGACATCGAGATCAACGACGACGAGGGCCGGCGGGTCTGCACCGCGAGGCTCACCTGCATGCTGCGCGATGCCGGCTGATCTCCCGGCCTTCGCTTCAGGCCGGGGTGAAGCGGACTCTCCCGCATAGCCGGGTAGGAAAGGCCGTTTCGCCGTCGGGACGAACCGGTGTTGGGTAGCGTGGTCGCGTCAGGTACCGCCGGACGGGCGGGAACGGAGCCGTAAGGCTCGAAAGCCTGTGGAGACCCGGTAGGACCGCTTCGGCGGCACAGGTCGATGAAGCAGGAAGCCGCAGAAGTGCCGCACGCGCGGCACAGGCTGAATCTCCGGCATTCATGCCATAGAGCACGTCAACGTTAGTCCGCTCGGGGCCGGTGCCCGTGGCGCGCCGAGTAGATAACGTGCGAAGCCGGGGAAGCTGCGCACGGCCCCAAAGGCCGCCACGGGCACGATGAGACGGGACGGCGCCGCCCCGCTCGGCCGCGGGATCACGCGGGACTTCACGCGAGAACGCCCAAGACATCGCGCGAAGGAAACAATCCAAGAACGCCTTGTCGCACCCCACTGCGCCGGTTCGGCGCGCGGACTATCGTGCGGGAATGCCATGGTTCGGCCGGGTCGGATTCCTGATGGTCACCGCTGTGGTCACCGCTGTGGTCACCGCGCTCGTGTCCGGGTGCTCGGACGCGCCCGCGAAACCGGCGGCCGCCCCCACCTACCCGCTGCCCGCGCAGACGGCCCGCCCCGACGAAACCGTGATCACAGCGCCTCCCGTGGTCGACGGCCAGATGCGGTTCCGCGTGCTCGGCTACCGGGACGGCATGCCGAGCACGTTCGGCAGCCACGCGGAATGGAACGCCAAGGGGCAGTTCGTCCGGGTACGCGTGCTGATCGAGAGCACCGACCGGACCAACCAGACGTTCGACGCCAAGCAGCAACTGCTCGTCGCCTCGGACGGGCGCACCTTCCACGTCGACAACTTCTCGCAGGCGATGAAGCGCCAGCCCGACGAGCTCCCGGTCGGCAGCTTCGTGCGGATGGAGTTCGACCTCTGGTTCGACGTGCCGAAGGACGCCAGGATCGTCAAGGTCCGCTTCGTCGCGGATCCACCGCTCGGCGCCAGCGGCCCCTCGAATGGCGTGGACGTACCGCTACGGTCGGCTTCTGGGCCTTGAAGGGCCAGGCTTGCGGCTCCTCGCCGTCGATGGCTTCGGCGGTTCGGGCCGCGTCATCGGCAGCGTGACTCACTGCCCAGCCTGCGAGTCAGAGGGTCACGCTGAGGGGCGTCAGCCAGTGGATCTCCAGGTCTTCTCGTAGGTAGTCCATGCGGTGCCGCTGGAAGTGCGCGAGTTCGGGACGCGCGAGATGCGCGCGCAGGTCGTCGGCCGACCGCCACAGTTCGTAGAACACGAACGTGCCGGGATCCGCCACGTCGCGGTGGACCTGGTACTGCATCGAGCCAGGCTCGGCCCTGGTCGGTTCCACGAATGACAGCAGCAGTCGCTCCAACTCATCGGCGCGCTCGGGCTTCGGCCGGGCGAAGCCGTAGATACCGACCGGCCCGCTTCCTTCAGGTACGACGATTTTCATACCTGCCAACGCTAGCCATCGGTCAGGTACGATGCAAATCGTACCTAGGAGTGAGACATGGATCTGGGCAAGGTGTTCCGCGCGCTGGCCGACGACTCCCGCCGCCGGGTCGTGGCCGAACTCGCGGCCGATCCCGAAGACCGGGAGCGCGCCTGCGGCTCGTTCGACCTGCCGGTGAAGAAGGCCGCGCGCACGCATCACTTCCGGGTACTGCGCGAGGCGGGACTGATCACGCAGCGTGACCACGGCAACGGCAGCGCCGTCTCACTGCCCAGGCAGGACATCGAGCGTCATCTGCCCGGCCTGTTGACGCTCCTGTCCGAGGAGTTGGAGTCCGGCAGCAGGGAGGGCGCGACAGGGAGCGCTACCGCTGATTAGCTCACCAGGACCACCGGCCGCCCTGTCGCTCTCGCACCCCTGTTCCACGGGTCGGAGGCAGGCCGTCATGAGCTCCGCGAGGCGCTTCGCAGGAGTGTCCCGGCCGAGCGTCTTGAGCACTGCCGGTTCCAGTTCCGGTTCCGCCGGATTGTACTGATAAGGCGTGACATTTCGCGCGCTCGGCGCTTCAATGGCTTCGATCATGGACGATGCCGATGTGACCACCGAGCGGGTGATCTCGCCGACCCTCGTGGGCCGGGATGCGGAGTTGCGGCGGCTGATGGCGGTGGTGACGCGCACTCCGGCCGTGGTCATGATCGAGGGCGAGGCCGGAATCGGCAAGACGCGGCTGGTCAGCGAGCTGGCCGCGGCGGACGAACTGCGTGACCACCCGCCGCTCGTCGGCGGCTGCGCGCAGATCCGCGAGCCGTTCCCGCTCGGCCCCGTCATCGAAGCCCTGCGCGGCGCCGCCGCGAGGCTGCCCACTGTCAACGCGCCGCGCGACACCGCCGAAGGGCTTCCCGTGGCGGGGTTGTCGCCCGTGACCGGTGCCCTGCGCCCCCTGCTGCCCGAGCTCGCCGATGTGCTTCCGGACGCACCCGGACCGCTGGACGACCCCGCCGGGCTGCGGCACCGCGTGTTCCGGGGGCTCGTGGAGCTGATCGGGGCGCTCGGGCCGGTCGTGCTGGTGCTGGAGGACCTGCACTGGGCCGACGAGCAGACGATCGAGTTCCTCGCCTATCTGCTCGCCGACCCGCCACCGGAGCTCGGGCTCGTCCTCACCTTCCGCGGTGAGGAGGCCGGGCCCGGGCTGCGGGCGCTCACCGCGCGGTTGCGTCCGGGGCTGGCCCACGCCCACCTCGTCCTGGCCCCGCTGGACGCCGCGCACACGAACGAGCTGACGGCCTCCATCCTGGGGACCGCGCAGGTGTCGGAGGAGTTCGCCGCCTATCTGTGCGAGCGCACCTCCGGCCTGCCGTACGCCATCCAGGAACTCGTCGCGCTGCTGCGCTCCCGGGGCGTGCTGGTCCAGCGCGGCACCCGGTGGGCGCGCAAGACGCTCGACGAGCTGGGTGTCCCCGTCGGGGTGCGGGATTCGGTGCTGGAGCGGGTGCGCAGCCTGAGCGCGAACGCCCAGGCGGTGGCGGAGGCCGCGGCGGTGCTGCAGGTGAGCGTGGCGGTGCCGGTGCTCGCGGCCACCTGCCGCGTGCCCGAGCAGGACGCCCACGAGGGCTTGGACGAACTGCTCGACCGCGGCCTGTTCGCCGAACGCTCCGGAACGGCGGGCTTCCGGCACGCGCTGGCCGTACAGGCCGTCTACGGCAGCATCCCGCTGTCGAGGCGGCAGGACCTGCACGCCCGCGCGGCCACGGCCGTGTCCCAGCAGCGCCCCACACCGCTGGGCCAGATCGCCCACCACCACCGCCACGCCGGCCATGACGACGCCTGGGTGGACGCCGCGGAGAAGGCGGCCGACCAGGCCGTGGCCCTGGCCAACGACGCCGAAGCCGAACGCCTCCTCGCGGCGGTGCTCCGGCACGAGCCCCTCGCCCCGGCCCGACCCACGCCCCTCGACTCCACGCGGCAGGGCCCGCTCGATCCCGTGCGGGAGGGCAGGCTCGCGGCGAAGCTGGGGTGGGCCGGTGGCTACGCGCTGGGCGGCGACGAGCTCATCGCCCTGCTGCGCCGCGCCGCGGAGCGGCAGCCACCCGGACCGGTTCGTGGCGAGCTGAACTACCTCATCGGCCTGAAGCTCGAGGCCGCGGGCGCACCACCGGAGCTTGTCCGGCGGGCCATGACGGACGCCGTCGCCGATCTCGGGGACCGGCCTGTCCTCGCCGCCTACGCGATGGTGGGCCTGGGCATGCCGAGAACCCCCGACACCCCGATCGCCGAGCACCTCCACTGGCTCGACCGGGCCCTCGACCGGCTCCCCGAGATCGCCGAGCCCGAACGGCGCATCTCCGTCCTCGGCAAGGTCGCCATGGTGCTGACCCTCGTCGGCGACCCGCGCGCGGCGCGCCTGACCGAGCAGGTCGTGGCGCAGACCGGGGGCCGCCCGGCCAACCGGTGGGAAGCGGTCGCCTACGAGTCGATCGGCGAGGTCGCCTGCCTGGCCGGACGACACGACGACGCCCACCGTCTGCTGGACGCCGCGCTGCACGAGGCGGCCGAGCACGACGTCACCGGCCTGCTCGAATCCAGGTGCCGGTTGAACCTGGCGACCCTGGCCTACTGCCGGGGTCCGTGGGACCGGTTGGAAAGCGAGCTCGACGCCTCGCTCGTGCGTTTCGCCGACCTGCGGAGCTACCGGCTCACGGCGGAGACCGTCGCCGCCTGCCTTGCGCTCGCCCGCGGGCATGGCGACGCCGTACGCCTCGACGACCTGGTGCGCGAGAACGTGACGACGGGCGCCGCCGACGTGCTCCCGCTCCCGGTCAGCGCCCTGCTCAGGCTGGCCACCACGCAGGATCGCGCGGAGGAGGCCGTGGCGCGCACTGCCGAGGCGTTCCGGCTGTGGGCGGCCAAGGGGCTGTGGCCGGTGGGCGTGCGCGCCGTTCCCGCCCTGGCCGAAGCCCTGGTCGGGCTGGGCAGGAACGACGAGGCCGTGGAGCTGGTGACGCGCCTCGAACGCGAGCTCGCCGGGCTGGACGCGCCGCTCGCGCGGGCAGCGCTCGACCATGCCGCGGGCTTTCTGACGTCCGACGCCGCCTGCTTCACAGCCGCCGCCACCGCATACGACCGGCTGCCCGCGCCGTACGAGGCCGCCCAGGCCCGCGAGCAGGCCGCGGCGCGTCTGCTCGCCGCCGGTGACGAGCAGGGGGTGCCGGTGCTGGAGGCCGCCCTGCACGCGTACGGCGGGCTGGGCGCGAGCTGGGACCTCGATCGGGCCGTCCAGCTGGGCAGACGCTGGGGCCTGTCCCTGCCGGCCAGGCATCGTGGCGGCCCGCGCGGCTACGGCTCCGAGCTCTCCCCCAGGGAACACGCCGTGGCCAGGCTGGCCGCCACCGGGCTGACCAACAAGGAGATCGCCAAGGAACTGTTCGTGTCGGCCAAGACCGTGGACAAGCACCTGGGTTCCGCCATGCGCAAGCTGGGCCTGCGCTCCCGCGCCGGGCTGGCCCGCCGCCTCGACGCCTGACTATTGGGGTGTTTACCCCATAGATAGCCCTCTGGGGCTCCTGTGACCCTTGGCGCATGTCCGAAGTGAACGATCCGGAGGACGAGCCCGAACTCGACCTTGAACGCGAGGAGGACGAGCCCGGACTCGACCTCGAACTCGACGAGGACGAGCCCGAACTCGGCGAGGGCTGGGTCGACGCATGAGCAGAGAGGTCCCCCCCACCATGCGAAGAGTCTTAACCGGCGCGGCCGTCGCGGCGCTGGCAGCGGGGTTATTGACCCCGGCGACAGCCCGGGCGGCAGAGGGCGACGGCACCGTCATCACGCTGCCAGGAGCCGAGGGCCAGTGGAACCTCACCCTGATCACCGGCGACACCGTCCATCTCACCAGGGACGGCAGCGGGCGCTATACCGCCACCCCTGAGGCCACCCGCCGCCCCGACGGCCACACGCCGCTGTTCCACAGCGAGGCGGGCCCGGAGGGCGTCTTCGTCATCCCCGACGACGCCCAGCCCGCCCTCGACTCGGGCGTCTTGGACCGCAGGCTGTTCGACGTGCGCTACCTGGCCGACAACGGCTACGCCGACGGCACGGCCGACCAGCTGCCGCTGATCGTCCAGTACAAGGGCGGCGACACCCCGAAGGCCACCGCACGGGCCCTGCCCGCCAGTAGCGCCACCCGGTCGCTGCCCAGCATCCACGGCGCCGCGTTGGCGGTCGACAAGGCGAAGGTGGACGACTTCTGGTCAACCCTGCGCGACCAGACCACGACCGCGGGCAAAACCGCGCTGACCGGCGGCGTCGGCAAAGTCTGGCTGGACGCCAAGGTCAAGGCCGACCTCGCGGAAAGCGTGCCGCTGATCGGCGCCCCCGAGGCATGGAAGGCCGGCTTCGACGGCACCGGCACCACAGTCGCCGTCCTGGACACCGGCGTCGACGCCACCCACCCCGACCTGGCCGGCAAGATCGCCGAAAGCCGCAGCTTCGTCCCGGACCAGGAGGTGACCGACGGCCACGGGCACGGCACCCACGTCGCGGCCACAGTGGCGGGCTCGGGCGCGGCCTCCGGCGGCTCGCGCAAGGGCGTCGCTCCCGGCGCCAGGCTGGTCATCGGCAAGGTGCTCGGCGACTCGGGCTCGGGCAGCTCCTCCGACATCATCGCCGGCATGGAGTGGGCCACCACCGAGGCCAAGGCGAAGATCGTCTCGATGAGCCTCGGCGGCACGCCCACCGACGGCACCGACCCGCTGTCCCAGGCCGTCGACTACCTCAGTGCCTCGACGGGTGCGCTGTTCGTGATCGCCGCGGGCAACTCCGGGCCGGGCAAGGAGACCATCGGCACGCCCGGCGCCGCCGCGTCCGCGCTGACAGTGGCCGCCACCGACAAGGCCGACCAGCTCGCGAACTTCTCCAGCCGTGGGCCGAGGGCCAACGACGGCGCGCTCAAGCCGGACATCGCCGCCCCGGGCGTGGCCATCGTCGCCGCCCGTGCCGCGGGCACCGCGCTGGGCACACCGGTCGACAACCTCTACACCAGCCTGAACGGCACCTCGATGGCCACCCCGCACGTCGCGGGCGCCGCCGCGCTCCTGGCCCAGAAGCATCCCGGCTGGAACGGCGAGCGGCTCAAGGCCGCGCTGATGTCGACCGCCAAGGACACCGGCTACACCGCCTACGAGCAGGGCGCCGGCCGGGTCGACGTGGCCAGGGCCACCTCCCAGGAGGTCGTCGCCACCACGCCGAACCTTGACTACGGCGTCATCCCGGTCGACGCGAACGGCGCCGTGGACAGGACCATCACCTACGCCAACGACGGCGCCGCCGAGGTGACGCTGACCCTTACCGCGACCATGCGCGAGGCCAAGGACGCGCTGGCGCTGAGCGCCTCGACGGTGACCGTCCCCGCCGGCGGCACGGCCTCCGTCACCGTCACGCTGCACCCGGACGGCCTGGCCAAGGGCGGCTACACCGGCGCCGTGGTGGCCACCGGGCCCTCCGGTGCGCTCGCCACGACCCCGGTGGGCCTGCGCCGCGGGCCGAAGAAGGTGCCGCTGCTCGTTCACACCGTCAACAAGTATGGCGACGCGCCGCTGGCGCGGGAGTTCTGGGTGTCCGCGGCCGCGGTCGACGTCGCCGACACCTACGGCGTCGGTGGGCGCGAGCTCGTCAGCGACGGCACGTACCGCTTCAT
The DNA here is from genome assembly GCF_020826795.1 of Microtetraspora sp. AC03309. Classification (NCBI taxonomy): domain Bacteria; kingdom Bacillati; phylum Actinomycetota; class Actinomycetes; order Streptosporangiales; family Streptosporangiaceae; genus Microtetraspora; species Microtetraspora sp. AC03309. The sequence goes on from NZ_JADDIL010000010.1 coordinate 65,943, forward strand.
GGTCGAGCCGGGTACCTACAGCGTTCAGTCCGGCATCCAGCATCAGACGACAGACGGCGCGCAGGGCCCGATCGCCCTGCTGTACAACCCCGAAGTGGTCGTGCCGGAGGAGGGCATCGAGATCACCCTCGACGCCCGCGAAGCCGTACAGCTGCGCTTCGAGACGCCCAAGCCGATCGACTGGCGGCACGCCAGAGGCACCATCACCACCGTGCGCACGGCCTGGGACGGCACTCCGCTGGCAACCGGCTCGATGGGCGCCCTCGGCCAGAACGATTGGTACATCAGCCCCACCAAGAAGGTCACCAAGGGGAAGTTCCTGTTCTCGGTCCGGGCTACGGCGGCCAACGCGCAACTGGCCGTGAGCGCCGTCGCCCCGCAGAAGTATCCGATCGACGCCAGGACCCACGAGTTCTTCGACGGCGGAAGGAGCTTCGACTTCGACGAGGACACGCCGTTCCCGGCCGGCACCCATCGCTACGACCTCGCGTACGTCGGCGGCGGCGAGCACCCCGAGGGCGACCTGGGCGGCAAGCTCGCGCTGATGACGATCGATCCCAGCGACACCTGTGTCACCGATCTCGAGCGCGTCCAGGCCCTGAAGGCCGCGGGCGCCGCCGGGGTCGTGCTGTTCGCCAACCGCGTGTACCCCGGCTGCACGATCCCCGCGCACCCGAAGGAGAGCACGAGGCCGGAGCTGCCGGTGGCCCAGATCCTCAAGGACGCCGGCGACAAGCTCCGCGCCCAACTCGCCGACGGCCCGGTGACACTCGAGATCACCAGCAACCCGAAGATCGACTACACCTACCAGCTCCAGGAGTACGAGGAGGGCAGGGTCCCCGGCGACCTCACCTACCGCTACACCAACGGCAAACTGTCGGCCGTGGACACCTACTACCACACGCCGAAGAACCTCGACCATCAGCTGGAGGCGTGGCACAGCTGGAAGCCGCTGGAGATGGTGTCGTTCTCGGTGGCCTTCAACTTCGCCGCCCCCGCCAGGCGGACCGAGTACTTCAGCGGGTTCGCCGCGGACACCCTGCGCAAGGGAACCTTCGGCAGCGTCGACGGCGACACCTGGATGCTGGGGACGACGATCGAGAAGGCCGGTAAGGAAACCAGGCACTGGGGCACGGGCTCGGCCACCCCGGGCGGCCTGGTGATCCCCGAGGTCCCCGGCGGCAAGTACAAGGTGATGTGCGCCATGTGCCGGAGCGGCGACACGTTCCTGCCCGCCTACACGTTCGTCACCGGTAACGGCCGGCAGGGCGGCGAGGGCGGGAGCGTCAACACCAACGCGAAGTTGTTCAGGGACGGCAAGGAGATCCCGCGCGTCGGAGGTACCGCGATCCCGAAGTTCACTCTGCCCAAGGACGAAGGCGTCTACCGGCTCGAACAGAGCGGCCTCGGCACGGTCAGCGCCTGGACCTTCCACTCCAAGGGCTACGACAAGGACACCACCCCGCCCACGACCACCTGTCACCCGGTGCTCGGCACCTCCGGCCCGTGCAACCCGCAACCGCTGGTGTTCGTCGGCTACGACCTGCTTGACACCCAGGCCCTGGACAACACCGTGCCCGCCGGACGCAAGCACACCTTCGAGGTCGACGTGACCCATCCCGCCTCGACCGAGCGGATGCCCGCCATCGCGGGGCTGAAGCTCGCCTACAGCACCGACGACGGCCAGACCTGGCAGGACGCCAAGGTCCGCAAGCTCCGCACCGGCGTCTACACCGCCACGCTCACCTACCCGGCCCTCGCCCTGACCAAGGGCGCCGTCACCCTCAAGGCCGAGGCCTGGGACACCGGAGGCAACAAGGTCGAACAGACCACCACTCGCGCCTTCCCCCTGCGCTGACCCCTTCTGGAAGAAACCCGCCGCCCGCGCCACGGGCGGCGGGTTCGACCTGTGCTGGTGGACGCGCTTCCCGGCCCGAAGGCCGGGGATTCAGCCCGTACCGCGTCATGCATGGAAGAAGGGCCCGGCCGGGGACGCACCCCTGCCGGACCCTCGTCGCTCCGCGACCCGCTCGGGGCAGCTCAGTGCTGGCCCAGTGATCCCCCCAGGTACGCCTCGCGGACCTGCGGGTCGTCGAGCAGCTCGGCCGCCGGTGCGGACCTGACCACCTTGCCGGTCTCCAGGACGTACGCCCGGTCGGCGAGCTGGAGCGCCTGCTGGGCGTTCTGCTCGACGAGCAGGACGGTGGTGCCGCGGTTGTTGATCTCCTTGATGATCGAGAAGATCTGGGTCACCAGCATGGGGGCCAGTCCCATCGACGGCTCGTCGAGCAGCAGCACCTTGGGCTTGCTCATCAACGCCCGGCCGATGGCGACCATCTGCTGCTCGCCGCCCGACATCGTGCCGCCGGCCTGGCTCTTGCGCTCGGCCAGGCGCGGGAACAGCTCGAAGACCTCCTCCAGGTCCTTGGAGAAGTCCCCCTTGCGGGCGTACGCGCCCATGAGCAGGTTCTCGGTCACCGTCATGCCGGGGAAGACGCCACGGCCCTCGGGCGACTGGCCGATGCCGACGAGCACCCGCTTGTGCCCCGGCAGGGCGCTGATGTCCTTGCCGTCGAAGACGACGCTGCCCGAGGACAGCGGGCGCAACCCCGAGATCGTCTTGAGCGTGGTGGTCTTCCCCGCGCCGTTCGCGCCGATGAGGGTGACGATCTCCCCCTCGTCGACTTCGAGCGAGACGCCCTTGAGAGCCTCGATCTTGCCGTAGTGGACGTGGATGTCCTTAATCTCAAGAAGCATCTGCGGGAGCTCCCAAGTACGCCTCGATGACCCTCGGATCGTTCTGCACCTCGGCCGGGAGCCCCTCGGCGATCTTCTGCCCGAAGTCCAGCACCCCGATGCGGTCGCTGATGCCCATGACGAGGGCCATGTCGTGCTCGATCAGCAGGACCGTGCGGCCGGCGTCGCGGATCCTGCGGATGAGCCCCTGGAGGTCTTCCTTCTCCGCGGGGTTCATGCCGGCCGCCGGCTCGTCGAGGAGCAGCAGCTTGGGCTTGGTCGCGAGCGCGCGGGCGATCTCCAGCCGCCGCTGGTCGCCGTAGGGCAGGTTCTTCGCGGTCTCCTCGGCACGGTGACGGATGCCCACGAACTCCAGCAGTTCCAGCGCGAGGGCCTTGCCGTCCCGTTCCTCGTGCCGATGCCACGGCAGGCCCAGGGCCGCGCTGAACAGGCCCGTACGGTGGTGGGCGTCGGCCCCCACCATGACGTTCTCCAATGCCGACATGTTGTGGAAGAGGCGGATGTTCTGGAAGGTCCTGGCGATCCCGCGCTTGGTGACCTTGAACCGCTTCATGCCGTCGATCCGGTCGCCGTCGAAGACGACGTCGCCGCCCGTCGGCTGGTACACGCCGGTGACGACGTTGAAGACCGTGGTCTTCCCCGCGCCGTTCGGCCCGATCAGCGCGAAGATCTCGCCTTCGTTGATCGTCAGTTCCACCTCGCGCAGCGCGGTGACACCGCCGAACTGCATCGTCACCTTCTCCAGCTGGAGAAGCGCACGGGGATCACTCACTTGGCCACTCCCTCACCCGCGGGCTGGTCCTCCGGACCGGGGACCTCGGCGCCCAGCGCGCCCATGCCTCCGGTGCCCTCCGCCAGTTCGGCTTTTCGGCGACGCGACGGCAGCAGGCCCTCCGGACGGAAGATCATCAACACGACGAGGGCGGCGCCGAACACCAGGATCCGGTAGTCCGACAGGCCGCGGAACCGCTCCGGCAGCCAGGCGACGAGGAACGCGCCGAGTATGACGCCGGGGACGTTGCCCGAACCGCCCAGGACCACCGCCGCGACGATGGTGGCCGACAACATGAACAGGAAGTCGTTCGGGTTGATCGAGATCGTCTTGGCCGCCCAGACGACTCCCATCGCGCCACCGATCGCCGCGCCGATCGCGAAGGCCAGGAGCTTGAACTTGAACGTCGGCACGCCCATGACCTCGGCGGCGTCCTCGTCCTCGCGGATGGCGGCCCAGGCGCGGCCGACCCGGCTGCGCTCCCACCGCTTCACGAAGACGATGATCAGCACGGCGAGGGCGACCAGCAGGTAGTAGTACGGCCGCGGGTCCAGCACGCCGTAGTGGAAGATCTGCACGCCGAACAGCTCGATCCCGTCGATGTTCGGCGGGTGCGGGATGCCGGCGATGCCGCGGGGACCTCCGATGGCGTCGGTGTTCTCCGCCGTCTGGCGGACGATCTCACCGAAGCCGAGCGTGACGATCGCGAGATAGTCGCCCCGCAGCCGCAGGGTCGGCGCGCCGAGGACCACACCGGAGGCTGCCGACAGGAGGACCCCCACGACGAGGATCTCCCAGAAGTTCAGCCCCATCCTGGTGCCGAGGATGGCCATCAGGTAACCGCCGATGGCGAAGAACGCGACGTACCCGAGGTCGAGCAGGCCGGCCTGGCCCACCACGACGTTGAGCCCGATGGCCAGGACGATGTAGGTGCCGATCGGGAAGAAGAGGATGCTCGCCCAGTCGTTGTACGGCGACATGAAGCCGCCGATCGACTCCGACGGCAGCAGCAGCGCCCCGACGATCAGGAGGATGTAGATGGTCCAGCGCTGCCAGCCGGGGGCCGTCGCCCACCGGCCGCGCACGCCGTCGACGAACGCCCCGAAGGCGTTCCTGCCATTTGTGATCATGGAGTTCGAGCTCATGCGCGCGCCTGCTGGAGAGATTCACCGAGAATGCCGGTGGGCCGGAACATCAGGACGAGGACCAAGACCGAGAACGCGATGACGTCCTTCCATCCTGACCCGAAGACCGCTGCGCCGTAGTTCTCGATCAGGCCGAGGAACAGACCGCCGAGCAGCGCACCGCGCAGGTTGCCGATGCCTCCGAGCACCGCGGCCGTGAACGCCTTGATGCCCAGGAGGAAGCCGATGGAGAACTTGGTGACTTCGAACTGGAGCACGAACAGCGCGCCCGCGACGCCGGCCATCAGACCGCCGATCAGGAACGTCACCCGCACGATCTTGTCGATGTCCACGCCCATCAGCATCGCGGTCTGCGGGTCCTGCGAGGTCGCGCGGATCCCGCGGCCGATCTTCGTACGGTTGACCACCTGGTCGAGCAGCACCATCATGCCGATGGCCGCCACGAAGATCAGGAGCTGGTCGACCCGGACGTCCGCGCCGCCGATGGAGAACAGCACGTCCTTGTCCATGATGCGAGCCACACCCATCTGGTTGCGGCCCTGCTCCGGACGGTTGAAGGCGTGCGGGATGATCACCAGGGCGAAGAGCTCCTGCAGGAAGAGCGAGGCGCCGATGGCGGAGATGAGGGCGGCGAGGCGGGAGGCTCCCCGCTTGCGCAGCGGGCGGTAGGCGATGCGCTCCAGCAGCATGGCCGACCCCGCCGAGGCGAAGCCGCCCACCAGGATCATCAGGAGCAGGCCGCCGACGAGGGCGAAGCCGGTCAGCGGGTGGGTCAGGCCCATCGACATCACGACGAACGCCGACGCCATGGTGCCGATCATGAAGATTTCGGAGTGGGCGAAGTTGATGAGCCGCAGCACGCCGTAGACCATCGTGTAGCCGAGGGCGACGAGGCCATAGATCGCGCCGAGGACCAGGCCGTCGATGGTGTACGGCCAGAAGGAACCGAGGAGATTATCGAACACGAGGTTTCGCTTTCAGGGGAGCCTTCACGCGATAACACAGAGGGCGGGGTCGCTGTGGCGTCCCCGCCCCCTCATTACCTGGTCGGTGACCGTCGACGACGGTTAGCTGAGCTTGGCCGTCGTGGTGTCGCCCAGCAGGCCGATCTCGCCGCCCTTGACCTCGTACATGTAGATGGACTTCGCCGAGGGCTCGCCGTTCGGGTCGAACTTGACGTGCTTGGAGACCCCGTCGAAGTCGGACTTGCCGACCGCGTCGTTGATCGCCTCAGCGGTGGTGGCACCCGACTCGATCGCCTTGAGGAACGCCGTCATAGCGTCGTAGCCCTCGGTGGCGTAGATCAGCGGGTCGGCGCCGAACTTCGTCTTGTAGTCCGCCGCGAACTTCTTGACGTTCTCGTCGGTCTCCGTCGCGGTGGAGATGCGGCACGGGCAGCCGATGAGCGCGCCCTCGGCCTGCGCGGCGCCGGCGCCCTCGATGAGGCCCTTGTCAAGGGAGCCGTCGGCGGAGAAGAACTTCGCCGTGACACCCTTGTCCCGGAGTTGCTTGAGCAGCTTGCCGGCCGCGGCGTAGTAGCCGCCGAAGAAGATCGCGTCCGGCTTGGTCGCCGAGATCTTGGTGACCGTCGAGGAGTAGTCGGTGGCGTTCGGGTCGAGCGCGTCGTCGCTGACCGTGGCGCCCTTGGTCTTGAGCTGGCCGCGGACCGCGTCGCCGAGGCCCTTGCCGTACTCGGACTTGTCATCGACCACGACGACGTTCTTGGCCGCCGCCGCGCCGACGATGAAGTCGGCGATGGCCGGGCCCTGGACGCCGTCGTTCGGGACGACGCGGTGCCAGAACTTCCAGCCCTGGTTCGCGAGGTCGACGTTCGTCGCCGAGGCGGAGATGCTCGGGATCTTGGCCTCCTCGAGCACCGGGCCGACCTGCTTGGACTCCCCGGAGAACGCCGGGCCGACCATGGCCACGACCTTGTCCTTCTTGATCGCCTGCTGGGCCAGACCCACGGCGACGGTCGCGTCAGCCCGGCTGTCATAGGGGATCATCTCCACCTTGACCTTGGGGTTCTTGGCGTTGTACTGCTCCACAGCGAGCTGCGCGCCGTTCCTCGGCGGGATGACGATGCCCGAGTTCTCGCCGGACAGGTCGCCCATGAAGCCGATCTTGAGCGTGGTCGGAGCGGCGCTGTCGCCACCGCCGTCCGACTCCGTGCCACCGCCACAGGCCGTCAAGGCAAGGCTGGCAGCAGCCGCGATGGCCAGCACGCGCCCGAGTGAGGCAATGCGGATCATGAAGTGTCTCCTTCATCCAGGCCCGGGATTCGTCAGCTCCGCCGAACCGTCCCGATCGAATGTTGGAAACGTACATAGTTCAAGGGCCCCACGAACAGGAATGCATCAGAACCGTCCGCATCTGGTTGCGGAGTCGTAATAACTCCTCAACATCAGCGCCGAACATGCCCTCTACCAGCGGCCTCGTCCCGCGCTCAGACGATCCGGTCGGTTACTCTCCGGTATGTTCACGCTTCCGGCTGAGTGTCCGCCTGCCCCTCGTCCACCACGATCTGGGCCACCTGCCGCATGCTCATGCGACGGTCCATCGACGCCTTCTGGATCGAGCGGAACGCCTGCGGCTCGGTCCACCCGTGCTGCGCCATGAGCAGGCCCTTCGCCCGCTCGACGAGCTTGCGGGTCTCCAGCCGCTCGGAGAGTCCGGAGACCTCCTTCTCCAGAGCCGCGATCTCCTCGTGGCGGCTGATGGCCATCTCGATGGCCGGGACGAGGTCCCCCTTGGTGAACGGCTTCACCAGGTACGCCATGGCGCCCGCGTCCCTGGCCCGCTCGACCAGGTCGCGCTGCGAGAACGCGGTGAGGATGAGGCAGGGCGCGATCCGCTCGGAGACGATCCGTTCGGCGGCCGAGATCCCGTCGAGCACGGGCATCTTCACGTCGAGGATCACCAGGTCGGGGCGCAGCTCCATGGCCTTCTTGACCGCTGTCTCCCCGTCACCGGCCTCCCCGACGACGGCGTAGCCGTCCTCCTCCAGCATCTCCTTGAGGTCGAGGCGGATCAGGGCCTCGTCTTCCGCGATCACCACTCGCCGCTGCGTAGTCACGCACAAGAGGTTACCGATGTCCACTACAGTAGGACCACGCCTGGGGTCGTGTGGGTGATCAGTCATCCACTAGGCTCCAAAGCGACGGGTCCGGACGAGTCATATAGAGTCCGGATTGAAGCCCCGGTACCCCAATTGGCATGAGGGAGCGGATTCAAAACCCGTACAGTGTGGGTTCGAGTCCCACCCGGGGCACTTTCATCAGTCGCGTTGAGCCGAAACCGTCGGTTCCGCTCGGCACGATCGAGGGCGTGTTGCGACTGCGGCACACGCCGACACCCTTCTCCGGCTGCTCGAGTCGGGCCTCAACGGGCGGTTTCACGCCTCGCAGCCGACTCAGACGGAGGACCCGGCTGCAATGAGCGGACTGTGCCAGATGAGCCCGGGAAACCGGCCGACGCGGGCGGGGCCGTTCAGCGCCCCCTCCAGCCAGGCGAGTGACGGCTTGTGGAAGGGACTGCTCTCATCGACCGCGTAGAGCGGGACGTTCGCGTCGAAGATCAACGATCGTCGGTGGCCGTAGCCGGGGCCGCATCAGGCGAGGCTGTCCACCCACGCGCGGTGCAGGCGGGCGAAGCGGCCCGATCCGCCGATGAGCCGCTCCGGCGAGCCGTCCTCCACGACGCGGCCGCTCTCCATGACCAGGACCCTGTCCGCGATCTCGACGGTGGACAGCCGGTGCGCGATGATCACGGCGGTCCGGTCGGCGAGGATGGTGCGTAGTGCCCGCTGGACGAGTCGCTCGCTGGGCACGTCCAGGCTGGAGGTCGCCTCGTCCAGGATGAGAACGGCCGGATCGGCGAGGAAGGCCCGGGCGAACGCGACGAGCTGGCGCTGCCCGGCCGACATCCGGCCACCGCGCTTGCCCACCTCGGTGTCGTAACCGTCCGGCAGCGCGGCGATGAAGTCGTGGGCCCCGATCGCCCGCGCGGCGGCGACGACGTCCTCGTCACCGGCCTCGGGACGGCCGAACCTGATGTTGTCGGCGACCGTCCCGGTGAACAGGAAGTTCTCCTGGGTGACCATGACCACCGAACGGCGCAGCACGGCCTCGTCGAGGTCGCGGAGGTCCACCCCGTCGAGCAGGACGCGTCCGGCCACCGGGTCGTAGAACCGGGAGATCAGCTTGGCCAGCGTGGTCTTGCCCGCGCCGGTGGTGCCGACGACCGCCACGGTCTGCCCGGCCGGGATCTCCAGGTCGAGGGCGGGGATGACCGGGGTGCCGCCCGTGTAGGAGAACTCGACGCCGTCGAACCGTACCGACCCCCTGGCGTACGGCAGAGCGGCGGGACGGCGGGGCTCCGCGACGGCGGGCTCCTCCTCCAGCACGCCGGACAACTTCTCCAGGGCCGCCCCCGCGGACTGCAGGGTGTTGTAGAACTGGCTGATCTCCTGCATGGGCTCGTAGAACTGGCGCAGGTAAAGCAGGAAGGCGGCCAGCACCCCGACGGTGACGGCGTCGTGCAGCGCGAGCCACCCGCCGTACAGCAGGACGGCCGCCACGGTCACGTTGCCGATCAGCTTGATGCCGGGCATGAAGATGGCGACGATGCGGGCGGCCCGCATGTTGGCGTCGCGGTAGTCGTCGTTGAGCCGCTCGAAGATCTCCTGGTTGCGCGGCTCCCTGCGGAACGCCTGGACCGCCCGGATGCCGGTCATGGACTCGACGAAGTGGACGATGACCAGGGCGACGGCCTCCCTGGTCCGGCGGTAGGTGAGGCCGGACTCGCGCCGGAACCAGCGGGTGAACAACAGCAGCAGCGGCAGCGGCAGCAACGCCACCACCGCGAGGTGCGCGTCGAGCACGAGCAGCATGACCGCGGTGCCCACGAGGGTCAGCACCGCCGTGACCAGACCGTCGAGGCCGGACGCGAGCAGCTCGGCGATCGCCTCGATGTCGGAGGTGAGCCGGGAGATGACCCGGCCCGAGGTGTACTTCTCGTGGAACGACAGGGACAGCTTCTGGAAGTGGTCGAAGACGCGGCGGCGGAGTTCGAGGAGGATGTCCTGCCCGATGCGGCCGGAAAGTCGCAGGAACGCCTGCCGGGTGAGCGCCTGGATCAGCGCGGCCGTGACGATCGCCGCGACGATGACGAGCAGCGTGCCGCTTCCGTCGTCGCGCAACATCGGCGGGATGCCGTCGTCGATGCCGGCCGCGACGAGATAGGGGATGGCGAGCCCGGCGCCGCTGGACAGCACGATGATCGCGAACAGCAGCGCCATCTGCCGCCTGTGCGGGCGTAGCAGGTCGCCGAGCAACCGGCGTGACCGGGTGCGCAGCAGGAGCGACACCGTGTCGGAGAGCTGGTCCTTGTCCTCCGCGGCGACCCCGCGCCACGTGTCTCCCGCGACTCCCTCGCTCACTGGAGCGCCTCCTCCGGGTCGAGTTCGGCGTCCTGGGCGAGGAGTGCCCGGTATTCGGGCACCTCGGACAGCAGGTCGGTATGCCGGCCGATGTGGGTGATGGTGCCCTCCCGCAGGAGCGCGACCCGGTCGGCGAGCAGCACGGTGGACGCCCGGTGCGCGACGACGAGCCCGGTGGCGTCGGCGAGGACGCCGCGGAGCGCCTCCTCGACCAGCGCCTCGGTCTCCACGTCGAGCGCCGAGAGGGTGTCGTCGAGGACGAGAATCTTGGGCTTGCCGAGCACCGCGCGGGCCAGGGCCAGGCGTTGCCGCTGGCCGCCGGAAAGGGACATGCCCTGCTCGCCGATGCGGGTGTCCAGCCCCCAGGGCAGGTCGTACGCGAAGCCGGCCTGGGCGATCTCCAGGGCCGCGCGCACATCGTCGTCGGTGGCGTCCCGATGGCCGAGGGTGAGGTTCTCCCTGACGCTCATCGAGAACAGCGTGGGCTCCTCGAAGGCGGTGGCGACCACGGAGCGCAGCGACGGGAGGGACAGGTCGCGCACGTCGTGCCCGTCGACGGTGACCCGGCCGGCCGTGACGTCGACCAGCCGCGGCACGAGCGCGGTCAGCGTGGTCTTGCCCGAGCCGGTCGCACCGACGACGGCGACGGTCTCCCCCGGGCGCACCTCGAGCCAGACGTCGCGCAGCACGGGCCGGTCGGCGCCGGGGAACCGGAACTCCACCCCCTCGAACCGCAGGTGCCCGCGCGGGGCGGCGACGGTGTCCGAGCCGCCGACGATCTCGGGCATGGTGTCGAGCACCTCGACGACCCGGTCGGCCGACGTCATGGCCTCCTGGCCCATCGCGAGGATGTAGCCGAGGGAGGTGACCGGCCAGACGAGCTGGAGGACGAGCGTGGTGAAGGCCACCAGCGTGCCCAGGGTCAGTCCGCCGCCGCCGACGGCGAGCGCGCCGAGGAGCAGCACCATGGCGAGCGTGACGTTGGGCACCACTTCGAGGAACGTGAAGAACCGGGAGGACAGCCGCACCTTCGCGAGGGAGGTGTGGTGGACCTTCCCGGCCAGGCCGTCGTACGTCGCGGCCACGTGGCGCCGCCGCCCGAACGCCTTGATCGTGCGGATGCCCAGGGCGGACTCCTCGACGAAGGTCGCGAGGTCGCCCTGCTCGTCCTGGACCTGGCGTGAGATGCGGATGTAGCCCTTCTCGAAGCGCATCGACAGGATGACGACGGGGATCGCCGACCCGGCCACGAGCAGGCCGAGCGGCCAGTACATCCGCAGGAGCACCACGATCACGGTCGTGAGCTGGAGGACGTTCATGACGAGGAACAGGACGCCGAACCCGAGGAACCGGCGGATCGTGGACAGGTCGGTGGTCGCGCGGGAGAGCAGCTGCCCCGACTGCCACTCGTCGTGGAAGCGCATGGGCAGGCGTTGCAGGTGGCGGTAGAGATCGTCGCGGATCGCCGTCTCCAGGCCGAGCACCGGTGCCGCCTGGGACCACCTGCGCAGGAAGGTGAGGAAGGCCTCGGCCGCGCCGAGCACGAGCGCGAGCAGCCCGAGCGGGAGCAGCGCGCCCTGGTCGCCGTGCGCCACGGGACCGTCGATGATCTCCTTGCCGACGAGCGGGGTCAGGATGCCGGCCGCGATGCCGAGGACGGCGGCCACCCACGAGACGACCAGCGGGCGGGTGTAGGGGCGCAGATAGGACCTCAGCCGCCACAGGGAGTTCCACGAGGATCGTCGAGCGTCGGAGGTGGAACCGGCGTGTGGGGGCATGGTCGGGCGTAACACTCCTCACCTGACGGGGGATGGTTCGCTCCCGTCATGGTTGCCCAGGAAGTCATGCCCGATCAAGGGGTTTTCCGCCACCTCCTGGGATGCCCGGTGACAGACCCGCGACCCCGCGGCGGGGTCAGCTCACGGGGCCGCGCAGCAGTTGCCGCACCCGTGCGGCCTCCCGGGTGAGGTGGTCACGCTCCGGCACGCTGGTAGCGGCGCGGGAGGCCTCGGCATACAGCTCGGCGGCGTGCTCGAGGTCGCCGGCGCGTTCGTGCAGGTATGCCGTCACCGCGGCGTAACGGGGCAGGCCGGGGTTCACGTCAGCCAGCGCCGCCAGGCCGGCCCGCGGTCCGTCTGCCTCCCCGACCGCCACCGCGCGGTTGAGTCGGACCACCGGGCTGCCGGTGAGGAGCAGCAGTTCGTCGTACCACTCCACGATCTGCACCCAGTCCGTCTCGGAGGCGCTCCGGGCGTCCGCGTGCAGGGCGGCGATCGCGGCCTGTGCCTGGTACTCGCCCAGCCGGTCGCGGGCCAGCGCGGCCTGCAGAATCGTCACCCCCTCGGCGATCAGGCCGGTGTCCCAGCGCGATCGGTCCTGCTCACCAAGCGGCACCAGGCGACCTCCCGGGCCGGTGCGAGACGCGCGGCGCGCATGGTGCAGCAGCATGAGGGCGAGCAGCCCCGCGCCCTCGGGCTCGTCGGTCAGGGCGACGAGCTGGCGGGTGAGGCGGATCGCCTCGGCCGCCAGGTCGACGCTTCCGCCGTACCCCTCGTTGAAGACGAGGTAGAGCACGCGCAGCACCGTCCCCAGATCGCCGGGCTGGTCGAGCGGCAGCCCCGCGATCCGCCGCTTGGCCCGGCTGATCCGCTGCGCCATGGTCGCCTCGGGGACGAGGTATGCCGTCGCGATCTGCCGCGTGGTCAGGCCACCGACCGCGCGCAGCGTCAGGGCGACGGCCGAGCCCTGCGGCAGGGTCGGGTGCGCGCACAGGAAGTAGAGCCGCAGCGTGTCGTCCGTGGCGGGCGCCGGACCGGCGGGAGGCTCGACCTCCACGGCGAGCTCCCGCCCCCGCCGCGACGCCTCGGCACGGGCGGCGTCGAGGAACTTGCGCCACGCGACCGCGACGAGCCATGCCTTCGGGTCGCGCGGTGGATCGTCCGGCCAGGTTTCCAGCGCCCGGATCAGAGCCTCCTGCACGGCATCCTCGGCCGGCGCGAAGTCGGCTCCGCGCCGGACAAGGACACCGATCACCGCGGGCACGAGCTCCCGCAGCAGCGACTCGTTCACTCGGTCACCGTGGGCGGCTCGGTGAGAAAGGGTCGAACCTCGAGCCACTCGTGGATCGGCTCGCCGCCGGCGCCGGGAGCGGCGGACAGCTCCCCGGCCAGCTGGACCGCGCGATCCCAGGACTCCACGTCGATGACCATCCAGCCGGCGATGAGGTCCTTGGTCTCGGCGAACGGACCATCGGTCACCGGTGGGCGCCCCTCGCCGTCGTACCGCACGAACGCGCCCTCGGGTGCCAGCGCTTGTCCGTCGACGAACTCACCCGTCTCCTCCAAGCGGGCCGCGAAGTCGCGCATGTACTGCATGTGCGCGTCGACCTCCTCCGGCGTCCATTGATCCATCGGCGCCCAGTCGACGGCGGGGGCCGGGCCACCTCGGTAGTGCTTCAGCAGCAGGTACTTCATCGTGGTTCTCCTTCTTCGTCGCGCGGCCCGTCGTGGCCACTCGTGTCCCTGGGACGGAGCCGGCGCCACATTCTCGACACCCGGAAGCGTGCCGATTTCCAGGTGCCGCCCAAGTGCCGCCTTCACCGGCCCCGATGGCGACTCCGTCGGCCTGCCGAGCCCGTAAATCGCTCGACCGCCGTGCCCGCGGCTGCCACGATGAACCTGATGTTCCGAGCGTAGTAGCACATCGATTCCGCCAAGGGGATGGTCGCCGACCACCCCCCAGTCATCGATGTGCGAGAGCAAGGACTCATCATGAGAATTCACGAATACGCGGGCTTTGACGCCATCGGCCTCCGTGACCTGATCAAGGCGGGCGAGGTCACCGGCGCCGAGGTCGAGGCCGTCGCCCGAGAGGCCATCGCGACCGCGGACGCCGTACTGAACGGGCTGGCGCTACCCCCGTTCGATCCCGCGCTCGGCCACGTCGCGGACGGCCCGCTGGCCGGGGTGCCGTTCCTGATCAAAGACCACGGGCCGGTGGCCGAGGGCGTGCCGTTCTTTCTCGGCAGCCGGGCGCTGCCGGGCATCCTCGCCCAGCGCGACACCGACCTGATGACCCGCTTCAGGGCCGCCGGGCTGGTCACGCTCGGCCTCACCACCGTGCCGGAGATGGTGCTCAGCTTCTCCACCGAATCCCTCAGGTACGGCCCCACCCGCAACCCCTGGGATCGCGATCGCGGCGTCGGCGGATCGAGCGGCGGCGCCGCGGCCCTGGTCGCGGCCGGTGCCGTCCCGCTCGCGCACGCCAGCGACGGCGCCGGGTCCATCCGGATTCCCGCCTCCTGCTGCGGGCTGGTCGGGCTCAAGCCGAGCCGGGGCCGGGTCCCGTGCGGTCCCGGCATGGGCGAGCCGATGCTCGGCATGGCGTATGAGTTCGGGCTCACCCGCACCGTCCGCGATGCCGCCCACCTGGTCGACGCCGTACACGGGCCTGGCATCGGCGACAAGTACACCGCGCCTCCCCCGAGCCGCCGGTACGCCGAGGAGTTGGGCGTCGACCCCGGCTCACTGCGGGTGGCGGTGACCACCGAGGCCTGGTCGGGGGCGAGAGTGGACAGCGAGGTGGCCGCGGCGACCGTCCAGGCCGGGCATCTGCTGGAACGGCTGGGCCATGCCATCACTTTCGCCCGTCCCGAACTCGACTGGGACGATGTGCTGACGAGCGCGACGGCCGAAGGCGTCGCGATCGCCTCAACGGTGCTTCGGGCGCCTCGGCGACCCGACCCCGACCACCTGGAGGCGGTCTCCCGGCGGTTGTTACAAGTGGCCGACGCGTACACGGCGATGGACATGATGAACGCCTTCGACGCGCAGAACCGCGTCACCCGATCGGTGGCCGCGTTCCTCACCGGGCACGACCTGCTGATCACTCCGACGCTGGGACGCCTGCCCGCGCGCCACGGCACCCTGCGCTACAACGACCCCGGCCACACCTTCGCCACGTGGCTGGACTCGATGTTCGACTATGGGCCGTTCACGATGGTCTTCAACGTCTCCGGCCACCCGGCGATCAGCCTGCCACTCGGCCAGAGCGAGAACGGATTGCCGATCGGCGTCCAGCTCGTCGCCCCCTACGGCCGCGAGGACCTGCTGTTCCAGATCTCCTCCCAGCTGGAACAGGCCATGCCCTGGCACCGGCGAACCCCCGCCTTCTTCGTCGGGAGGAGTTGACCTGCGGCGCGGTCGGCACTCCCGATCGCCTGTGCCGTCAACCAGCAGACCCGACCGCGGGGTCTGCTCCTGCTCGAAGACGCCGTACACGACGGCCGTCACGTCCGCGCAGCCGGCGCGGACGTGGCGGCCGTGGCGACCGGTCGTCTCCGGGTGCCACTGGAATGCGGCCGAGAGGGGCCGCGACCCGCGCGCTCGCGGCAGTACGCAGGCCCGGTTCGCCGCGCCGGTCAGCGGGGGTGGGCGACCGCCGAGCCGATGGTGTGCACGCGGAGGAAGTTGGTCGAGCCCGGCGTCCCGGTCGGGGAACCGGCCACGATCACGATCTTGTCGCCCTTCTCGAAGTCGCCGAGCGTGAGCAGCGACGCCTCCACCTGGCGCACCATGTCGTCGGTGTGGTGCACGAACGGCACCTCGAAGGTCTCGACGCCCCAGGTCAGCGCGAGCTGGCCGCGAACCTGCGGGTTGGAGGTGAAGGCGAGCAGCGGGATCGGCGAGCGGTAGCGCGCCAGCCGCCGCGCGGTCTCGCCCGACATGGTGAACGCGACCAGCGCCTTGGCGCCGACGATGGCGCCGACCTCGGCCGCGGCCCTGGCGATGGCGCCGCCGGTGGTCTCGGGCAGCCGCTCCAGGGTGTGCGTGGCGTGCAGCGTGGCGCTCTCGGCCGCGGTGGAGATGCGGGCCATCGTGGAGACCGACTCGACCGGATAGCTGCCGACGGAGGTCTCGCCGGAGAGCATGACGGCGTCGGCGCCGTCCATCACGGCGTACGCGACGTCGGACGCCTCGGCCCGGGTCGGCCTGGGGGCGCTCATCATGGAGTCGAGCATCTGGGTGGCGACGATGACCGGGTGGGCCTTGTCGCGGCACAGTTCGATGATGCGGCGCTGGACGATCGGCACCTGCTCCAGCGGCAGCTCGACGCCGAGGTCTCCACGGGCGACCATGACGCCGTCGAAGGCGTCGACGATCTCTTCGAGGCAGTCGACGGCCTGCGGCTTCTCGATCTTGGCGAGCAGCGGGAGGTGAACGCCCTCCTCCTCCATGATCCCGCGCACGATCTCGGCGTCGTGGGGCGAGCGCACGAAGGACAGCGCGATCATGTCGAAACCGGTGCGCAGCGCCCAGCGCAGGTCCTTCTCGTCCTTCTCGGTGAGCGCGGGCGCGCTGACCGCGACACCGGGGAGGTTGAGCCCCTTGTTGTCGGAGATCATGCCGCCGATGACGACGCGGGTGACCACGCGCGGACCGTCCACGGCCGTCACCTCCAGGTGGAGGCGGCCGTCGTCCACGAGGATCGTGTCGCCCGCCTTCACGTCGCCGGGCAGCCCGGAGTACGTGGTGGAGACGATGTCGCGGTCACCGGGGACGTCCTCGGTCGTGATCGTGAAGACGTCTCCGAAGCCGAGGCGCACCGGACCGGACGCGAAGCGGCCGACACGGATCTTGGGCCCCTGGAGGTCGGCGAGTACGCCTACGGCACGTCCCACCTCGGCGGAGGCGGCCCTGACCCGGTCGAACACCTCCTTGTGCAGCTCGTGGCTGCCGTGCGAGAGGTTGAATCTGGCCACGTCCATGCCGGCGGTGATGATCTCGCGCAGCCGCTCCGGCGAGGAGGTGGCGGGGCCAAGGGTACAGACGATCTTTGCTCGACGACTCACGGTCCTAGCCTAATTGGTACAGACCACTTGATTGTGACGACGCATGGAGCTGTGGCCAAATTGTCAATGACATAACGCGCTCATCCAGGTGTCCCGATCGCCCCGCGTACGGGGGTGGTGCCGGGGCCCGTCGCCCGCCGTCGCGGCGCCGCCCGGCATGGCGCGTGCGCTGCACAGGGTACCCAATCCCGGGGACGGCCACCCGAATTTCCGTCAGCGCGTGAACGTCGCGGCCCTGGAGGCGCTCACGACGCCGCGGCCGTAGAAGCCGTTGTGCGCCGTGCCTCCCTCGCAGGTCTGGACGTCGTTCTTGGCGTACTTGTACGCGCGGGGCTCGGGGCAGGGCTTCCTGACCGCCGTGGCGTACAGGATCCGCTCGACCTCGGCGGGGTCCATCTGCAGGCCGCCCTTGCCCGGCCTGCCGAAGCGCCCGATGATGATCGCGGCGACGCCGGTGGCGTGCGGCGCGGCCATCGAGGTGCCCTCCAGGTACTGGTAGTAGGAGCAGACCCCGCGTACGCAGTCCCGGAGCACGGAGGGATCCACGGGAATCCCGCGCTCGTCGATGAGCCCCTTCTTGCGCAGCGGCTTCGTCGGGACCGCCGCCAGGATCTCCCTGCGCACGCCCTTGAGCCCGGCGTCCTTGGCGAAGAGGTCGCCGCCGGGAGCGGCGATGTCGGTCTGCTCGACGCCGTAGTCGGAGTAGGCCGCCTTGCGCTCCGTGGGGCCGACCGCCGAGACCGAGATGACGCCCTCCAACTCGACCGGCACGTTGAGGCAGGTGTTGTCGACCTTGCGTTCACGCTCGGTGCCGAGCGGATAGTCGGGGCTCGCGGTGTCCTTCACCGGATGGCCCAGGTCGGTGGCGCTGTTGCCGATGGCGCTGATCAGGGTGACGCCGTGCCCGCGCGCGTAGGCCACGGCACGGCGCATGCCCTCGACGATTCCGCGCTGCTCGAGCCGCTCGGCGGGCGAGTCCTTGGGGTTATTCGCGCAGTTGAACGTCCAGGGGTCGACGTAGAAGCTCATGTTGACCACGGCGATGCCGTTGTCCGCGGCGTACGTCAGGGCGTCCATGGTGGGCTTGAGGAAGAAGTAACCGGAGTCGCTGCCCGCCCGGAGGTTGACCAGTGACACCTCGGGGGCGACCCCGGCGACGCCGACGCCGTTGAGCGGGGAGCCGATCGTGCTGGCGACATGCGTGCCGTGGCCGTCGTCGTCCACGTCCACGGGGTCCTTGCAGCCCTTGTATTCACAGGGACCGTCGAAGGTCTTGCCGTTCGGGTCCTTGGGCCGGTCGATGACGAAGTTGCGGCTCAGCGCGCGGTTGAAGTTGGGCGCGATGTCGGGGTGCTTCCCGTCGATCCCGGTGTCGATGACGCCGACGAGCACGCGGGCGCCCCGGGCCGTGGCGTACGACCCGTCGGCGGTGGCGCCGATCATCTTCATGTCCCACTGGAGGCCGGACAGCGGGTCGGCCAGGGTGGCCGCGCGGGTGGTGGCCGGCGCCCTCCCGGTTCCGGTCCGCGTGACGGCCCCGGAAGCCCCTGAGGCACCGGAAGCCCCTGAGGCACCGGAAGCCCCGGAAGCACCCGACGCACCGGAAGTCCAGAAAGCCCCGGGCATCCTGAAGGACCCGGAGGTCCCAGAGGTTTCAGGCGCGGCCACGGGCCGGACGGCCG
The DNA here is from genome assembly GCF_020826795.1 of Microtetraspora sp. AC03309. Lineage (NCBI taxonomy): Bacteria > Bacillati > Actinomycetota > Actinomycetes > Streptosporangiales > Streptosporangiaceae > Microtetraspora > Microtetraspora sp. AC03309. Next base: position 84,589 of record NZ_JADDIL010000010.1, read on the forward strand.
GGAGCGCGGCGGCCTCGCCGATCGGGCGGTCGGGGGTGACGCCGACGACCGCGGGGCTGGCGCCGATCTTCTCCGGGGCGGAGGTCCTGACCAGGAGGTAGCCGAGTTTGGCCTCTTCTTTCGTGATGACGCCGCCGCTGTCCGTGACCGCGCGCACCGCCGCGTCCCGGGCGCCTTCGGCGTAGAAGACGAGGTATTGCCCCTTCGGCCCGGCGGCGGGGCGTCCCGTCGATCTCGTCGCGGAGGCGTGCTCCGGTCGCGCGTCACCGGCCTCGGGACCGGCCGCCGAACACGCCGTACCCGCCAGCGCCACCGACACGACCGCCGCGGCGAGACGTCCCCGTACGTTCAACGACCCTCCTCGTTCCGGCCCGCGCGTTCCGGCGGGGCCTGACAGCGAGAGCACACCACCGACCATAGTGGAGATACCCGTTTTGTCCGGTTTTCGCCAGTGGCGGACGGCAAGAGACGAGCTCCGGCCCACAACAATAGACGTGGTCACGCGGCCGGAGACCGCGTGACCACGCCTGTCGTACGGGCCTCAGACCAGCGAGCGCGCCGTCGGAGGGATGGCGACCGGCAGAGCCGTGCGCCCGGTGAGGTACTCGTCGACCGCGGCGGCGGCCGAGCGGCCCTCCGCGATCGCCCAGACGATCAGCGACTGGCCGCGGCCCATGTCACCGGCGGCGAAGACGCCGTCGACGGCGGTCTCGTACGAGGTGCCGCGGGCCACGTTGCCACGCGGGTCGAAGAAGTCGCGCGAGGCGAGCGCGGCCAGACCGGTCAGCAGCGGGCCCTTCTCCGGGCCGACGAAGCCCATCGCGAGGGTGACCAGCTCGGCGGGGATCTCCCGCTCGCTGCCCGGGACCTGCCGGAACCCGTTCGCGGGCCCCTCGACCTCGACCAGGCGCAGCGCCCGGACGTTGCCGTCCTCGTCCCCGAGGAACTCCGTGGTGGAGACCGCGTAGACCCGGTCGCCCGCGCCGGCCTCCAGCTCCTCGTGCGCGCTCTCCATCTTGAACAACATCGGGTACGTCGGCCACGGCTGGGAGTCGGGACGGGCCGCCGGCGGCTGCGGCATGATCTCCAGCTGGGTGACCGAGGCGGCCCCTTGGCGGATCGCCGTACCGATGCAGTCGGCGCCGGTGTCGCCGCCGCCGATCACGACGACGTGCCTGCCCTCGGCCGAGATCGGCGACGCGGCCATGTCACGGTTCGCGGGCGGGAGGTACTCCATGGCCTGGTAGACGCCCTTGAGGTCGCGACCCGGCACCGCCAGGTCACGCCAGGCGGTGGCCCCACCGGCGAGCACGATCGCGTCGAACTCCTCGCGCAGCTCGGCGACCGTGACATCCGCACCGACGTTCACCCCGGTGCGGAACTCGGTGCCCTCGGCCTCCATCTGCTCCAGACGACGGTCGACGTGCCGCTTCTCCATCTTGAACTCGGGGATCCCGTAGCGGAGCAGGCCACCGATCCGGTCCGCCCGCTCGAACACGACCACGTCGTGCCCGGCGCGGGTGAGCTGCTGGGCGGCGGCCAGGCCGGCCGGGCCCGAGCCCACCACGGCGACGCGCTTGCCGGTCTTCGCCTCCGGAGGCTGGGGGGTGACCCAGCCCTCGGAGAAGGCGCGGTCGATGATCTCGACCTCGACCCGCTTGATCGCGACGGGGTCGGAGTTGATGCCGAGGACGCAGGCCGCCTCACACGGAGCCGGGCACAGGCGCCCGGTGAACTCCGGGAAGTTGTTGGTGGCGTGCAGCCGCTCGATCGCCTCACGCCAGTCGTCCCGGTACACCAGGTCGTTCCACTCGGGGATGAGGTTCCCGAGCGGGCAGCCGTTGTGGCAGAACGGGATGCCGCAGTCCATGCAGCGTGCGGCCTGCTTGGTCAGCGCGGGCTTGGGGAAGTCCTCGTAGACCTCCCGCCAGTCGCGGATACGCACATCGACCGGGCGGCGCGCCGGCAGCTCGCGGTCGTGCGTGAGGAAACCCTTCGGGTCAGCCATCGGTGTACCCCCCTTATCCGTGTGCGGTGGACGTGTCGCGGCCCATGACGGCCCGGTGGTTGTTCATCGGCGTCACCCGTGCGAGGCGGCCATGACGGCCTCGTCGATGTCGCGGCCTTCGAGCCTGGCGGCCTCCGCCGCCTGGAGCACCCGCTTGTAGTCGGTCGGCATGATCTTGCCGAACCGCGGCAGGGCGGCGTCCCAGTCGGCCAGCAGCCCCTTGGCGACGGTCGATCCGGTCTCCGCGAGGTGCCGTTCCACGATCTCCCTGAGGAACTCGGCGTCCTCGTCGGTCAGCGGCTCGATCTCGACCATCTCGCGGTTGACCCGCTCGGCGTTGAGGTCGAGCACGTACGCGACGCCGCCCGACATACCGGCCGCGAAGTTGCGGCCGGTCGGTCCGAGGACGACGGCCCGGCCGCCGGTCATGTACTCGCAGCCGTGGTCGCCCACGCCCTCGACGACGGCGGTGGCACCCGAGTTGCGCACGCAGAACCGCTCGCCCACCACGCCGCGGACGAACACCTCGCCGGAGGTGGCCCCGTACAGGCCGACGTTGCCGGAGACGACCTGGGTCTCGGCCTCGAACGGCGCGTCCGCGTGCGGCCGGACGACCAGCCGGCCGCCCGACAGGCCCTTGCCGAGGTAGTCGTTGGCGTCGCCGGTGAGCCGCAGGGTGATGCCGCGCGGCACGAAGGCGCCGAACGAGTTGCCCGCCGAACCGGTGAAGGTCACGTCGATGGTGCCGTCGGGCAGTCCGGCCCCGCCGTACCGCCTGGTCACCTCGTGGCCGAGCATCGTGCCGACCGTACGGTTGACGTTGCGGATGGGCAGCTCCAGCGTGACCCTGTCCCCGTACTCCAGAGCGCCCTCGGCGAGCTGGATGAGCGTGTTGTCCAGGGCCCGGTCGAGACCGTGGTCCTGGTCGACGATCTTGTGCAGCGGGGTGCCCGCGGGCAGCTCCGGCTGGTGCAGGATCGGCGCCAGGTCGAGACCCGCCGCCTTCCAGTGGCCGACCGCCTCGGTGGTGTCGAGCATCTCGGCGTGGCCGATGGCCTCGTCGAGCGTGCGGAAGCCGAGCTGGGCGAGGTACTCGCGGACCTCCTGCGCGATGAACTCGAAGAAGTTCACCACGAACTCGGGCTTGCCGCTGAACCGCTTGCGCAGCTCAGGGTTCTGCGTGGCCACGCCCACCGGGCAGGTGTCCAGGTGGCAGACCCGCATCATGACGCAGCCGGAGACGACGAGGGGCGCGGTGGCGAAGCCGAACTCCTCGGCCCCGAGCAGCGCGGCGACGATCACGTCACGACCGGTCTTGAGCTGACCGTCGGCCTGGACGACGATGCGGTCGCGCAGGCCGTTGAGCAGCAGGGTCTGCTGGGTCTCGGCCAGGCCGAGCTCCCACGGCGTACCGGCGTGCTTGAGCGACGTCAGGGGCGAGGCGCCGGTGCCGCCGTCGTGGCCGGAGATCAGCACGACGTCGGCGTGCGCCTTGGACACGCCCGCGGCCACGGTGCCGACCCCGACCTCGGACACCAGCTTCACGTGCACGCGGGCCCGCGGGTTGGCGTTCTTGAGGTCGTGGATGAGCTGGGCCAGGTCCTCGATCGAGTAGATGTCGTGGTGCGGCGGCGGCGAGATGAGGCCGACACCGGGCGTGGAGTGCCGGGTCTTGGCGATCCACGGGTAGACCTTGTGGCCGGGAAGCTGGCCGCCCTCGCCGGGCTTGGCTCCCTGGGCCATCTTGATCTGCAGGTCGTCGGCGTTGACCAGGTACTCGCTGGTCACGCCGAAGCGGCCGGAGGCCACCTGCTTGATCGCGCTGCGCCTGGCCGGGTCGTGCAGCCGCTCGGGGTCCTCGCCGCCCTCGCCGGTGTTGGACTTGGCGCCCAGCCGGTTCATGGCGATGGCGAGGGTCTCGTGCGCCTCCATCGAGATCGAGCCGTACGACATTGCGCCGGTGGAGAACCGCCTGACGATGGACTCGACCGACTCCACCTCCTCGATCGGCACGGGAGCGCCCGGACGGAGCCGGAACAGGCCGCGCAGCGTCATGAGCCGCTCGGACTGGCCGTCGACCAGGGAGGTGTACTCCTTGAAGATCTCGTAGCGCCTGGTGCGGGTGGCGTGCTGGAGCTTGAAGACGGTGGTCGGGTTGAACAGGTGCGGCTCACCCTCGCGGCGCCACTGGTACTCGCCGCCGACCTCCAGACGCCGGTGCGCGTTCTCCGCGCGCGGGTAGGCCCGCTGGTGCCGCTCGAAGGACTCGCGGGCGAGGACGTCGAAGCCGACGCCGCCCAGCCGGGAGGTGGTCCCGGCGAAGCACTCGTCGATGACCTCGGCGCCGAGGCCGAGCGCCTCGAAGATCTGCGCGCCGGTGTACGAGGCGACCGTGGACACGCCCATCTTCGACATGACCTTCAGGACGCCCTTGCCGTACGCCTTGATGAGGTTGCGCACGGCGGCCCGCGGCTCGATCCCGGCGAGCTGCCCGGTCTCGATCATGTCCTCGACGGTCTCGATCGCGAGGTACGGGTTGACGGCGCTGGCGCCGTACCCGATCAGGAGGGCCATGTGGTGGCACTCGCGGGCCTCGCCGGTCTCGATGACCAGGCCGACGCGGGTGCGCGACTTCTCCCGGATGAGGTGGTGGTGCACCGCGCCGGTGAGGAGCAGCGACGGGATCGGCGCCTTCTCGCGGGAGGAGCCTCGGTCGGACAGCACGATGATCCGCGCGCCATCCTCGATGGCACGCGAGACCTCCTCGCGGATCTCCCGCAGCCGGCGAAGCAGCGCGTCACCGCCGCCACCCACGTGGAACAGGCCCGAGACGACGTACGGCTGGAAGCCCGGCAGCGCGCCCTCGTCGTTGATGTGGACGATCTTGGCGAGCTCGTCGTTGTCGATCACGGGGTAGGGCAGGACGAGCCGCCGGCAGGAGGCCGCGCCGGGGTCGAGCAGGTTGCCCTCGGGGCCGATGGTCGACTGCAGCGAGGTGACGAGCTCCTCGCGGATCGCGTCGAGCGGGGGGTTGGTGACCTGGGCGAAGAGCTGGCTGAAGTAGTCGAAGAGCAGACGCGGCTTCTCGCTCAGCACGGCGACGGGCGTGTCGGTGCCCATCGAGCCGATCGGCTCGTAACCGCTGCGGGCCATCGGGGAGAGGATGATCCGCAGCTCCTCCTCCGTGTAGCCGAAGGTCTGCTGCCGCTTGACGAGCGCCTCGTGCGTCGGGTGCTCGTGCTCGCGGGCGGGCAGCTCCTCGAAGCGGACCAGGCCCGCGTGCAGCCACTCGGCGTACGGCTCGGCCGCGGCGAGCTCGGCCTTGATCTCGTCATCCTCGATGATCTTGCCCCGGGCGGTGTCGACCAGGAACATCCGGCCGGGCTGGAGACGACCCTTGCGGACCACCTTCTCCTGCGGGATGTCGGACAGGACGCCCGCCTCGGAGGCCAGGACCACCAGACCGTCGTCGGTGACCCAGAACCGGCCGGGGCGCAGGCCGTTGCGGTCGAGCACGGCGCCGACGAGCGTGCCGTCGGAGAAGGTGATCGACGCCGGCCCGTCCCACGCCTCCATCAGGGTGGAGTGGAACTCGTAGAACGCCCGCCGCACGGGGTCCATCTCGGTGTGGTTCTCCCACGCCTCCGGGATCATCATGAGCACGGCGTGCGGGAGCGACCGGCCGCCCAGATGGAGCAGTTCGAGCGTCTCGTCGAACGACGCGGTGTCCGAGCCGTCCGGGTCGCAGATCGGGAACAGCCGCTCCATGTCACCGGGGATCAGGCCGCTGGCCAGCATCGCCTCGCGGGCGCGCATCCAGTTCCTGTTGCCCTTGACGGTGTTGATCTCGCCGTTGTGCGCGATGTACCGGTAGGGGTGGGCGAGCGGCCACGAGGGGAACGTGTTGGTGGAGAACCGCGAGTGGACCAGGGCGATCGCCGTGGCGTAGCGCTCGTCGGACAGGTCGGGGAAGAACGGCTCGACCTGCAGCGAGGTCAGCATGCCCTTGTAGACGACGGTCCGGCTGGACAGCGAGGCGAAGTAGACGTCGGCCTCGTGCTCGGCCCGCTTGCGGAAGGCGAAGGCCAGCCGGTCGAGGGCGATGCCGGTCTCGCCGTTCGGCGAGGTGATGAAGAGCTGCGCGAAGTGGGGCATGACGGCGCGGGCGCTGGCCCCGGGGAGGGCGGCGTCCACCGGCACGTCACGCCAGCCCAGGACGGTGACACCCTCCTCGGCGGCGATCTCCTCGATCAGGCTGACGGCAACGCCGCGGGCCTGCTCGTCGTACGGGAGGAACGCGAGGCCGGCGGCGTACGCGCCCTCGGCCGGGAGAGGGCTCTGCCAGCCCGACTCGGCCACGACCGCGCGGAAGAACGCGTCCGGGATCTGCGTCAGGATGCCGGCGCCGTCACCGGTGTCCGGCTCGCTGCCACTCGCCCCCCGGTGATCGAGATTGCGGAGCGCGGTCAGGGCCTTCGCGACGATGTCGTAGCTGCGGCGGCCGGCGACGTCCGCCACCATGGCCACGCCACAGGCGTCGTGCTCGTTCGCGGGGTCATACAGGCCCTGAGGCTCGGGAAAGCCCCCAGGACGGCCAAAGCGGGCAGCAGGCATGAATCCCTCCCGTCGTCATCTTCTGCTCGAAACAGAGGGACGACGTTGGCCCTGCTGCGGTGATAGGTGCGTCAAAGATTACCGCATGCTGCCCGATTAGTCCCAACCAGGTCCGCTTCGCGAATCTTCACGTGTCGAATCGGGCGGAGAAAGGCGGAGAAAAGTGAGCACGGCGGCGGGCGCTTCACCTGCCGGGGAGACCGCTTCGTTGCGGTGGGACCGTGAGTGCGCCGCCGCGTCGCTCCCCCTTGAGCACGGCAGTCGATCACGTCCGTATCCCGGCTGACCGGTTTTTACACTACAACAGCATGATTCAAGCCGATATTTCGGTATCCATCGTGGATGGCAAACCCTCCCGCGGCCGGGCCCTACTGGGGCGCCGGCGTCGGGGAGGGGGGCACCACGGATGTCGTGGATCCCGTGGCGCCCGGGTCCGTGGGGGTCGGCTCGGCGGGTTGGGCCGTCTCCTCCCCCGGCGAGGGTTTGACCGTGACCGAGGGGACCCCGGCGACGGCGACGACACGCCGGTAGAGGGCGCGCTCGACCTCGCGTACGGCCAGGCCGAGCGTCACGAAGTCGTCTCCCGCGCCCGGCTCGGCGCCGTCGGCCCGGCCGATCCAGACCAGGCCGACGTAGTGTCCCATCGCCAGGCCGCTGGACTCGGTGTAGTCGCCGAACTTCACCCTGGTCGACTCGATCGGCAGCGTCCAGCCGCCCAGGTGCAGCGTCTCCAGGCTCTCGACCAGGGCGTCGGCCGCCTTGACGTCGGCGAGGTTGAGCATGGCGTACTGGGCGACGTAGACGCCGTCGGCGCTCGTGTAGAGGCCGCGCGCGATCTGCGTGCATCCCGCGTCGGAGAGCTCCTCGACGAGGTCGGCGCCCCAGACGGCGGTGCGGCATCCCGCGTCGAGGTGGACCCCGGCCCGCCTGAGCGTGATCTTCCCTGACTTGAGGCTGCGTGCCCCGAAGAGCTCCTGCAGAGTGAGGGGTTTGGAGTCGGCCTTGCGGTCCGCGATGGGGGTGAACTGCTTCAGCGACCGCCAGGACTGGTAGTCACCGGGCCGGGTCCCGCCCAGGGACCCGGAGCCCGCCCGCGCGGGGGCGACGTCACTGCCCCCGATCATGTTGATCACGAGCGTCAGGCCGAGCGCGGCGGCGATGACCGCCACCACGGAGCCGACGCCGATGACGAGCCGCTGCTGGATGACGCTCAACCCGAGCTCCGCCAGGGTGTCGCTGGTCCAGCGTTCCGATGGCACTGGCGCTGGCGCCCGGCGCTTGCGCTTCGTCACAGACCGCTAGCTCCGACCGCCGTCCCGAGGCCCCAGGTGAGGGCCGCCGCCACCGCGCCGACCACGAGTTGGCGCAACCCGCTGAACCACCAGGTGCGCGCGGTCACTCGGGACACGACCGCGCCTGCGGCGAACAGCGCCACCATCGACACGATCGCCGACACCCACAGCCCCCGCACGCCCAGCAGGTAGGGCAGGAGCGGGATCAGGGCGCCCACGCTGAACGACAGGAACGAGGAGACCGCCGCGAGGATCGGGGAGGGCAGGTCGTGCGGGTCGATGCCCAGCTCTGCCCGCGTGTGCACCTCCAGCGCGCTCTCCGGATTACTGGAGATCTGACGGGCGACCTCTCTGGCCGTCTCCAGATCGACCCCGCGCTGCACGTAGAGCTGCGCGAGCTCCTCCTCCTCGGCCTGCGGGTTGCGTTCGAGCTCCCGGCGCTCGATGTCGATCTCCGCCTGGGCCATCTCGCTCTGGCTGGCGACCGAGACGTACTCGCCGCCCGCCATGGAGAAGGCCCCGGCCGCGAGCCCGGCCACTCCGGCCAGTGAAATGATCTTCGTGTCCGCCGTGCCCCCCGCGACACCCGCGATGAGGGCGAAGTTGGAGACGAGGCCGTCCATCGCCCCGAACACGGCGGGCCGCAACCAGCCGCCGGTCACGTCCCGGTGCTGGTGGTGGATCTCGGCGCGAACCCCCGAATCTGCGCCGTTCATCGCGGGCTCCCTCCCTGCTCCGGCGCGGCGTACGCCTCACCGGAAGGAGCGGGATCGGCCGGACCGCTGCCGGCGCCTTCGGCCGCGGCGCCACCGGAACCACCGCCGGACCCAGTGCCGGACTCAGTGCCCGACTCAGTGCCGGACACGCTGCCCGACTCAGTGCCCGACTCAGTGCCGGACTCAGTGCCGGAATCACCGTCCGCGGCGTCCGGCTCCTCCTTCGCACCGGCCTCCGCCGGGTCGGCCTGGTCCTGGGGATGCGCCGGGTCGGCATGGTCGCCGCCCTGGCCGTCCCCGGTGTCCGCCACAGCCCCGAGTGGCTCGTCGCCGGTCTTGTTCCGGGTGAGCCAGAAGTATGCGATCGCCAGGACGAAGATCACCACGGAGGTCCACTGGTTCAACCGGAGCCCGAGGATGTGGTGGGCGGGGTCGACCCGGAGGCCCTCGATCCAGAACCGGCCAAGCGTGTACCCCGCGACGTACAGCGCGAACAGCCGACCGTGGCGGAGAGCGAACCGCCTGCCCGCGAGCACGAGGAGACCCGCGAGCGCGAGGTCCCACAACGACTCGTAGAGGAAGGTCGGATGGTAGGTCTCCACCCCGGGCACCGTGCCGGGACGGCCCGGGTCGATCTCCAGACCCCACGGCAGCGTGGTCGGGCCGCCGAACAGCTCCTGGTTGAAGTAGTTGCCCCAGCGGCCGATGGCCTGGGCCACCGCGATGGCGGGGGCGAGGGTGTCCGCGACCGCCGAAAAAGCGATGCCCCGGCGGCGGCAGGCGATCCACACCCCGAGCCCGCCGAGCGCGATGGCGCCCCAGATGCCGAGGCCGCCCTTCCAGATGAAGAGGGCGTCGATCGGCCGGTTGGGCGCTTCGGAACCGAAGTAGAGCTGCCAGTCGGTGATGACGTGGTAGAGCCGCCCGCCGACCAGGCCGAACGGGACGGCCCAGACGGCGAGGTCGGTGATCGCTCCCGGCGCGCCGCCGCGGGCGCGCCAGCGGCGCTCCCCGATCCAGACGGCGACGATGACGCCGAGCACGATGCACAGCGCGTACGCCCGGATGGGGAGCGGTCCGAGGTTCCAGACCCCTTGTGACGGGCTGGGAATCGAGGCGAGGGGCATGTCAGTGGACGTTACCGTAGACCGGACCGCTCCGACGCAATGCTGTGGAGAACGGGCCACGGAGATCCCGGGCCCGTTCCGTCCTACTTGGCGCCTGCGGCATTGAGGATCTCCTGGCGGAGCGCACTCGGCACGAAGATCGTGTTGTTGTCGATGGCGGCGCCGTTGAGCTTGAGCGTCGGGGTGCCCTGGAGCTGCTGGTCCGCCATCGTCTTGGTGGAGAACTGCTCGTGGGCCGCCTTGTGCGTCTGGTCCTTCACACAGGAGTCGAAGCCGGGCGCCGTGACGCCGACGTCGTGGCCCCACTTGATCAGATCGTCGATCTTGAAGCCCTCGACGGTCTCGCTGGGCTGCTCCTTGAAGATCCTGTCGTGGAAGGCGAGCCACTGCTTGCCGTCGGGCACGCACCGCAGCGCCGAGGCGGCGCGCAGGGAGTTCGACCGGGTCGGCTCCTGCGAGAAGATCGTGAGCGGGTGGTAGACGACCTTGACCTTGCCCTCGGCCGCGAGGTTCTTGATGGTGGGCCCGCTGATCTCCTCAAGCTGCTTGCAGACCGGGCACTGCGGGTCTTCGAAGATGTCCAGCACCGGTGTGGTGACGCCGGCCTTGGCCATCACGACGGAGCCGTCGCTCTGCACCGTCACGGGGGCGAGCCCCCCGGCGACCGTCTCGGACTTGGTCTGCTCGGCGGCGTACCACCAGCCTCCTCCGATCACGGCCAGCACGACGACCACAATGGTGATGATGGTGGCCAGGCGCCTGCGCTGCTCCTGCTTGCGCTGGGCTTCCCGTTGCGCCGCGATGCGCGCTCGCACCGAGGCGTCCCTCGCCGCCTTGCTCATGGTGGGTCTCTCCCTATGCGTCGGGCTCTTCGCCCTGGAATATGTCGCCTTCCGGCTGGTACGGCTCACGCGGCCCGGCCAGGCCGAGCGCCGAGTCCATCGCGAGGCGGCCCGGGGGGCGGATGACGATCCACGCGGCGACGATCACCAGACCGAAGTCACGAAGGATCTCCCAGAAATAGTTGGGATCCTGACCCGCGCTGAGCTCGCCCCCTCCGCCGAAGCAGCCGCAGTCGATGCGCAGACCTCGCGCCCACGCGGAGGCGATGCCGACGACGAACGCCAGCATGAGCAGCCCGGCGACCACGGCCGAAACCCTGGTCAGCAGGCCGACCGCCAGCAGCACCCCGACGACGATCTCAAGAATGGGCAGGCCGTACCCGATGGCGGTGGCCAGCGAGTCGGGCAGCAGCTGATATGCCTTGACGGCCTGCACCGACAGCGCGGGCGCGCCGATCTTGAGTCCGCCCGCCGCGATGAGCACCGCCGCGAGGACCAGTCGAGCCGCGGTCGTCACCCACGGTAACGCGGGATGTTCGGTTCGCGGTCGATCAGGTGCGGCCTTCTGGTAAGTCAACACCATCGTCTCCTCGCGGGGTGGGCATCGCTGCCGGTCACGATGTCTGGCCGCGGCTCGGAGAGCCGCGGCCATGTTCTCTGCACACTACTTGCAGCCCACCACATCATGGACGATATAAGCGCCGGTTAAGCGCGCGACCCCCGTGGAGGGCGGTCTTCGCCGGACTTCGGGGGACCCTGCCGAGGTCCCCCCGGTCAGCGGCGTACGCCCGCGGCGAGTTCGGCCGCGAGCTCGCGCACCGAGGCGAGGCCGGACGCCTCGTCCGGGGCGTCAAGGAGGCGCCGGATGAAGGCGGAACCGACGATCACTCCGTCGGCGTAGGCGGCCACCTCGGCGGCCTGCTTGCCGGTGCCCACGCCGAGGCCGACGCAGACGGGAAGCGAGGTGTGCCGCCGGGTCCGGCCGACCAGGCCCTCGGCGGCGGATCCGACCGACTCGCGGGCGCCCGTGACGCCCATCAGGGACGCGGCGTACACGAAGCCGGTGCAGATCTTGGCCACCTTGCCGATCCGGTCCTCGGTGGAACTGGGCGCCACCAGGAAGACGGTGTCGATGCCGGCGTCCTTGCTCTCCTGGAGCCACGTGCCGGACTCCTCCGGCGTGAGGTCCGGGGTGATCGTCCCGACGCCGCCCGCGTTCGCCAGGTCACGCGCGAAGCGGCCCGCGCCGTACTGGTCGATCGGGTTCCAGTACGTCATGACGAGGGTCGCCGCGCCCGACTTGGCGACGCCCTCGACGGTGCGCATCACGTCGGCGATGCGGGTGCCGTTGATCAACGAGCGGTGGACCGCGTCCTGGATGGTGGGACCGTCCATCAGCGGATCGGAGTACGGCAGACCGATCTCGATCACGTCGCAACCGGCCTCCACCATGGCGGTCGCGGCGGCGACGGCCCCCTCCTTGGTGGGGAAACCGGCCGGTAGGTAGCCGACGAGGGCGGCCCGGTTCTCGGCACGCGCCTTCGCGAAGACCGTCTGAAGAGTCGTCATCGGATTTCCGTTCGTCTGTGTCGGATCCACCTCGCCCTGCGTGTGGGGCCGCCGTCTCCGCTCCGCCGTCGCCGGCTCGGCTCCTTGGTCAGCTGGAGTCGGCTTAGAGGTTGAAGTACTTCATCGCGGTGCCCATGTCCTTGTCGCCGCGGCCGGAGAGGTTCACCAGGATGGTGGCCTCGGGGCCGAGCTCCCGCCCGAGCTTCAGCGCGCCGGCGAGGGCGTGCGAGGACTCGATCGCCGGGATGATGCCCTCGGTGCGGGCCAGCAGGGCGAACGCCTCCATCGCCTCGTCGTCGGTGACGCCGTGGTAGGTGGCGCGGCCGGAGTCCTTGAGCCAGGCGTGCTCGGGGCCCACTCCGGGGTAGTCGAGGCCGGCCGAGATCGAGTGGGACTCGATCGTCTGGCCCTCGTCGTCCTGCAGGACGTAGGTGCGCGAGCCGTGCAGCACGCCGATGGTCCCGGCGGTGAGGGTCAGGGCGTGCTCGCCCGACTCCAGCCCGCGCCCCGCGGCCTCGTAACCGTGGAGCCGGACCTCCTCGTCGCCGATGAAGGCGTGGAAGATGCCGATCGCGTTGGAACCGCCGCCGACCGCCGCGGCCACGGCGTCGGGGAGCCGGCCGGTCAGCTCGATGATCTGGCGGCGGGCCTCGACGCCGATGATCCGGGCGAAGTCCCGGACGATCTCGGGGAACGGGTGCGGGCCGGCGACCGTGCCGAACAGGTAGTGGGTGCGGTCGACGTTGGTGACCCAGTCGCGGAACGCCTCGTTGATGGCGTCCTTGAGAGTCTGGCTGCCGTTGGTGACCGGCACGACGGTCGCGCCGAGGAGCTTCATCCTCGCGACGTTGAGCGCCTGGCGCTCGCAGTCGACGGCGCCCATGTAGATCACGCATTCGAGGCCGAGGAGCGCGGCGGCGGTCGCGGTGGCGACGCCGTGCTGGCCCGCGCCCGTCTCGGCGATCACCCGCGTCTTGCCCAGGCGCCTGGTCAGCAGGGCCTGGCCCAGCACGTTGTTGATCTTGTGGGCGCCGGTGTGGGTCAGGTCCTCACGCTTGAGCACGATCCGGGCGCCTCCCGCGTGCGCGGCGAAGCGCGGCACCTCGGTGAGGGTGGTCGGCCGGCCCGCGTAGGTGCGCAGCAGGTGGTCGAACTCGCGGAGGAACTCCTCGTCGTTCTTGGCCTTCTCGTACTCCACGGCCACCTGGTCCAGCGCCGGGATCAGGGCCTCCGGCACGAACCGGCCGCCGAAGACGCCGAACTTGCCGTGGCCGTCCGGGTCGTCACCGTAGACGCCGTTGCCGGCGAGGTCCGCCGCGGTGAGGATGGGTGCTTCTGTGGGGCTCACGACTGCCTTTCCTGCCGAGACGATGGGTGGGCGCCGGCGGTCACCAGGTCGTTCACGGCGGCCCTGGGGTCCTTGCCGGTGACCAGGCTCTCGCCGACCAGCACCGCGTCCGCCCCGGCCCGCGCGTAGGCGAGCAGGTCGTGCGGGCCGCGCACACCCGATTCGGCGATCTTGATGACGCCGTCGGGGATCTTGGGCGCGATCTTGGCGAAGACGTCCCGGTCCACTTCCAGGGTCTTGAGGTTGCGCGCGTTGACGCCGATGATCCTGGCTCCGGCGGCGAGCGCGCGGTCGAGCTCCTCCTCGGTGTGCACCTCGACCAGCGCGGCCAGGCCGATCGACTCGGCCCGCTCGATGAGCGAGACCAGCGCGTTCTGGTCCAGTGCGGCCACGATGAGCAGGGCGAGGTCCGCGCCGTACGCGCGGGCCTCCCAGAGCTGGTAGGAGGTGACGATGAAGTCCTTGCGGAGGATCGGGATGTCCACGGCGGACCGGACCGAGGCCAGGTCCTCCAGGGTTCCGCCGAACCTGCGCCGCTCGGTCAGCACACTGATCACGTGCGCGCCGCCGGCCTCGTAGTCCGCGGCCAGGGCGGCGGGGTCGGCGATGGCGGCGAGCGCGCCCTTGGACGGGCTCGAACGCTTCACCTCGGCGATCACCGACACCTTGTCGCCGCCGAGCGCGGCGTAGGCGTCCTTCACCGCGGGCGCGCGTCCGGCGCGATCCTTGAGAAGGTCGATCGGCACGGCCTTCTGCCGGGCCTCCAGGTCCTCCCGGACACCGACGATGATCTCGTCGAGAACGCTCATGAGCCCTCCTCGCCATCGGCTCGGAGCCCGCATGAGTGAACACTGCCGCGCAAACCTGTTCGCTCGCTACGCTCGCTCACGAGAAGCGGTCCCTCCGGTCGCTGCTGTCGCTACCTTGCCCTGCCGATGCTATCGGCCTCACCGGGGCCGCTCGGCCATCGGGTCTCGTCAGGGTGCCAGGAAGCGGCCGAATGGGAGGTTTCGCACCACCCAATAAACGATCACCAGGGCGAGGAAGGCCCAGAGATAGATGGGGTTCGCCAGATTCGTACGCGCGGGCCGGCCCTGCCAGGACCGCACCGTCCAGCGCCCCCACCAGAACAGCAGGAACGGGATGGTGGCCACCGCGAGAGGGTTCAGCCCGAGGGCGGTGACCGGGTCGGCGTGCGCGAGCGCGTGCATCGCGCGCAGGGTGCCGCATCCGGGGCAGTAGAGCCCGGTCAGGAAAAGGAAGGGGCAGGTCGGATAGTGGCCCGGCTGGTTCGGATCGACGGCGCCCACGAACGCGAAGGCGGCGCCGGTGACCGCCGCGACGCCGAGCGGCGCGAGCACGGACCGGAGCCGGTCCGCGCCGCGCCGCCCGTGGACAGCGGCCGTCGTGCCCTCAGTCATGTCCTCAGTATGACGAGGTGCTGATGGAGGCGCTGAACACGCCGAGCACCACGACGAGGATGATGTACAGCACGATCAGGACCACGCCCGTGATGATGGACGCGAGCCACCACTTCTTGGCCGACTCCGAGGCGGCCATGGCGCCCTGGTAGTCACCCTGCGCCCACTTCGAGTTCACCTGGGTGGCGTAGACGATCGACACGACGCCGAGGGGGAGGCAGCACAGGACCGTGGTGATGATGGCCATCACCAGGTGGTTGTTCGGGGGGGTCGGCGCACCGCCGTACCCGCCGGGCGGCGGATAGCCCCCGGGCGGCGGGTAACCACCGCCGGGCGGCGGATAGCCGCCGTCGCCGGGAGGCGGCCCGTATCCACCGCCAGGCGGCTGGGCTCCATAGCCCCCCGTGTCGCCCGGCTGGTTTCCGTAGCTCATTTAATGACTCCTAATAGGTCATGAGTTGCGGTCGGGAAGCTTAGCGACATATGAGACTGGCGTTGCGGAAGTATCCAGTTCGTGGACAACTTGTGATGTTGTCGCAAAGATGGAAACCCCCACGCCACATGGTGCTTTTCTGTTATTCGCTTTCGTTTCCAGAACGATCATCTGGATCGAGGGTGGGGTCCGCGCCTTCGTCGATCGCGTCCCACAGCGCACGGTCGCCCGTGACCTCGCGGCGCGGCCGCCCGGCGCCGGTGCGGCCCGCGTCCCCCGACCGGCGCTCGTACTTGCCCGACATGCCCGGCCAGCCGCCGCCGAGCAGGACGGCCGCCACCCCGCCCAGGGCGAGCAGAACGCCTCCGGCGACCCCGGCCCACGGCCACGCCGACACGGTGACGTGCGCCGCCTGCCCGGCGAGGGAGCGCAGGGTCTCCGCGACCTCGACCGCCCTCGCGGGCACCCGCGACGGCCAGGCCAGTGCCACGACGGCCAGGCCACACGCGGCCAGCACGACGCCGACGACGCGGCGCCACACGCCGCGGGTGGCGAAGACGGCGAGGACGGCCGCCAGCGCGGCCAGCGCGAGGGGCGTCAGACCGGGGACGGCGTCACCCCCGCTCACGGGGACGGGCGCGGCACCGGCCGTGCCGCCGTAGTTCACGGACGCCCACTCGCGGCCCCCGGCCAGCAGCACCAGGCCGGCGCCGGCCGCGCAGGCGACCAGCCAGGCCGTCAGCGAGCGCCGTGCCGTACGCGGACGAGTCGAAGGCGCGGGCGGTCCGGCCTCCGGCGCCCCGGCGACCGGGTCACCCGCGCGATCGGACGACGTCATGACCGATCGCCGGCCCGCGTCCCAGCGCCCTCGTCGTCATGACCCCGGACGGCGTCGAGGACCCCGGCGTCGAAGCAGGTGCGGTCACCCGTGTGGCAGGCGGCGCCCACCTGGTCGACCTTGAGCAGGATCGTGTCGCCGTCGCAGTCGAGGCTGACCGACTTCACCCACTGGACGTTTCCGGACGTGTCGCCCTTGATCCAGTACTCCCCGCGGCTGCGGGACCAGTACGTCGCGCGGCCCGTGGTGAGCGTGCGGTGCAGCGCCTCGTCGTCCATCCAGGCGAGCATCAGCACCTCACCGGTGTCGTGCTGCTGGACGATGGCGGGCACCAGCCCGTCCTGAGTGCGCTTCAGCCGCGCGGCGATCTTCGGGTCGAGGGACATGCGCCAATTCTGCCGCAGGCCGGGACCGGTCTACCGGGCGGTGCCCTCCACGAGCGACAGCGGGAGGCCCGGCACGGCGCGCACGGCGAAGCCCTCGGCTCCCCGGTAGACGGACCCGGCGATCCATCGGGCGGTGTTGGAGGCGACCACCCGGCCCTGGGCGTTGACCAGGAACGCCGGGACGGGGACGTCCCTTAGCGCGGGGACCACGGCGGCCTCGAACCGGCGCACGAAGACGTCGGCGGCGGCCACCCCGAGGAAGACGCCGTCGAGTGTGACCGGCACCGACAGGGTGAGGCTGTACTCGTCGGTGCACAGGTAGTCGACGTACGGCCCGCAGATCGTGCGGTCGGCGCCCGACTCGGGACCGGTGTACCAGTCCCAGTGGGTGTAGTCGTAGAACGCGCTGCTCGACGGGTCGAGATCGCGCAGGAGTTGCACGGGCGTCCCCGTGGGGTTCTCCTGCCACCACTCCAGGTACCAGGGCGCGTCGGCGAGCAGTCCGGGGGCGGCGATGAAACCGATCCCCGCGATGACGGCGCCGAGGCGGCCGAACAGCAGGGGGCGCAGCGCGGCGAGGTCGGCGCTGACCAGGCGGCGCCCGCCGCGCCGTACGGCACGGGCCCGCCCCCTGGTGGCGGCGCGGATGTCGTCGAGTGCGGCGAAGATCTCCTCGGCGGTGTCGCGGACCCGCGTGAGGGCGCAGGTCACCGCCGCGGCGGTCGTGCCGGCCGGCGTCGGGTCCGGAGGCGCCAGGTCCGAAAGCGCCGTTGTCGACCCTGTGATCATCGTCTTACTCCCGGAGCCGCAGCCGAAGCTCGATCAGGTGGTCCGTGGCGTCGAGCACGTGCCGCTCGGCGAGGGCGCGCGCCCGGTCGGCGTCGCCCCCGCCGATCGCCTCGGCGATGGCGCGGTGCTGTGCCGCCGTCTCATCGTGCCCTCCGAGGTTCTCGTGCGAAAGCCACAGCAACGGTCCGATGTCGGCCTGTAACCGGATCTCCTCCCGAGTGAGTCGCGCGGACTGGGAGGCCGCCGCGACCTCGATGTGGAAGCGGCCGTCCAGGCGGCGCAGGTGGGCGTTCGACTCGGCGCCGGCCATCTCGTCGAGCGACCGCCACAGCGGCGCGATGTCGGAGGGGAGCGACCGCTGCGCCGCGAGCCTGGCCGCGGCTCCGGCGATGGCGGCGTAGTGATCGCCCAGGTCGCGCAGCTCGTCCACGGCGAAGGCGCGCAGCCGCTCGGTCACGTCCAGTTCGGAGGGGGCGCGGGCGAAGCTGCCTCCGCCCCTGCCCCGGCGGGTCTCGACCAGCCCCTGCTGCCGCAGCGCCATGAGCGCCTCGCGCACCGTCACGGTGGAGACGCCGAGGCGTCCGGCGAGCTCGGCCTCGCTGGGCAGCTGCTCGCCGTCCGCGAGCAGACCGAGGGCGATCGCGTCGGTCAGGCGCCGGACCACGACGTCGACCCGCGCGGTGCTGTCCACCGGGGAGAACACCGCCAGGCGCGCGACGTTCACGGCCACGCCCAGTCGGTCTCTCGCCCGCCGGGTCCGGTGTGTCGCGTCGCAGTCATCGTGGCCACCTGCCCGCTTTCCTGTGTTCGATCACGTTCGCCCGATAGTTAACACAGTGATACCGGATCGCGGCTTTACCAGAAACATTTAACCCCATATGTTTCCGGTCATGCCACAGCAAGCAGTGACACCCGTCACCATCCCGGCATCCGAGCACGCGGTGCGCCTGCGCGGGCTGCGCAAGAGTTTCGGGAGCGTCGTCGCGGTCGCGGGGGTGGACCTCGACGTCACCGACGGCGAGTTCTTCGCGATGCTGGGACCGTCCGGTTCCGGGAAGACCACCGTCCTGCGGATGATCGCGGGGTTCGAGTCCCCCACCGGCGGAACCGTCGAGCTGGGCGGCCGGGACGTCACCCGGCTTGCGCCGTTCGAGCGGGACGTGAACACGGTCTTCCAGGACTACGCGCTGTTCCCGCACATGAGCGTGCTCGAGAACGTCGAGTACGGCCTGCGGGTGAAGCGGGTCCCCAAGACGGAGCGGCGGACGCGCGCGCTGGAGGCCCTGAAGTCGGTACGGCTCGACGGTTTCGAGAAGCGGCGCCCCGCGCAGCTCTCCGGAGGGCAGCGCCAGCGGGTCGCGCTCGCCCGCGCCCTGGTCAACCGGCCCCGCGTGCTGCTGCTGGACGAGCCGCTCGGCGCGCTCGACCTCAAGCTGCGCGAGGAGATGCAGGTCGAGCTGAAGGCCATCCAGCGCGAGGTCGGCATCACGTTCCTGTTCGTGACCCACGACCAGGAGGAGGCGCTCACCATGAGCGACCGGGTGGCGGTGTTCAACGAGGGCGGGATCGAGCAGGTCGGGACGCCCGCCGAGATCTACGAGCGTCCCGCGACCGCGTTCGTGGCCGGATTCGTCGGCACGTCCAACCTCATCACCGGAGCGGCGGCGCGGTCCGTGCTCGGCAGGGACGGCACGTTCAGCGTCCGGCCGGAGAAGCTGCGGGTGGTTCCCGCCGATCCCGGCGCGCCCGACCCGGTGAGCTCCGACGAGCACAGCGCCGAGGGCACGGTCTCCGAGGTCGTGTACGCGGGCCCGGCGACCCGGTTCGTCGTGGACCTGGACGTCGGCGGCCGGCTCATCGCGCTCCAGCAGAACCTGGAGGTCTCCTCGATGGACGTGATGGGCCTGCGCGGCCGCCGGGTGCGGCTCGTCTGGCAGCGCCGTCACGAGTTCGCGATCGGCTCCTCCTAACCCCCTTGACCACACCCGCTTCGTCACGTTCGTCACCACGCGCACTGATCTGTCACACAGCAAGGAGAGACAGCATGCGGTCCACCTCCCCCCGGCCCGTGTTCCTCACGCGCGGCCTCGCCGTCACGGCCGCGCTCGCGCTCGCCGCCCTGACCGCCTGCGGCGGCTCCACGTCCGGCAGCGGCGGCAGCGGCGGCAGCGGCGGCAGCGGCAGCGCCGCCGCGCCCGGGCAGGGCGGCTTCAACCCGCCCGCGATCGAGGCTCTGAAGTCCCTCGGCGCGGGCGAGGGCCAGGTCAACCTGATCGCCTGGGCGGGATACGCCGAGGACGGCTCCAACGACCCCAAGGTCGACTGGGTCCACCCGTTCGAGCAGTCGACCGGGTGCAAGGTCAACACCAAGGTCGCCGGAACCTCCGACGAGATGGTCAACCTGATGAAGACCGGCGAGTACGACGCCGTGTCCGCCTCGGGCGACGCCTCGCTGCGGCTGATCGCCTCCGGCACGGCCGCGCCGGTCAACACCGACCTGATCCCCAACTACGCGGACGTCTTCGACGGCCTCAAGCTCAAGCCGTGGAACTCGGTCAAGGGCGTCGCGTACGGCGTGCCGCACGGGCGCGGGGCGAACCTCCTCATGTGGCGGACCGACGCGGTGAGCCCCGCGCCCGACTCGTGGGGCGTCGTCTTCGACCCGGCCTCGCCGCACAAGGGGAAGGTGACGGCGTACGACTCGCCGATCTACATCGCGGACGCGGCCGTCTACCTGATGTCGGCCAAGCCCGAACTCGGCATCAAGAACCCGTACGCGCTGGACGACACGCAGTTCCAGGCGGCGGTCGACCTGCTCAAGCAGCAGCGGCAGGTCATCGGCGAGTACTGGTCGGACTACACCAAGGAGATCCAGGCGTTCAAGGGCGGCGACACCGTCGTCGGCACCACCTGGCAGGTGATCGCGAACCTCGCGAAGGCGGAGAAGGCGCCGGTCGAGGTGACCCTGCCCAGGGAGGGCGCGACCGGCTGGTCGGACACCTGGATGGTCGCGGCCGAGGCGAAGAACCCGAACTGCGCCTACAAGTGGCTCGACTGGATCATCTCCCCCACGGCGAACGCTCAGGTCGCGGAGTGGTTCGGCGAGGCCCCGGCCAACGCGAAGGCGTGCGCGAAGACCTCGGACGCCTCGTTCTGCGACACCTTCCACGCCACCGACGAGGAGTACTTCTCCAAGGTGCACTTCTGGACCACCCCGATCGCCCAGTGCCTCGACGGCCGCACGGACGTGACGTGCAAGGACTACTCGGAGTGGACCCGCGCCTGGACCGAGATCAAGGGCTGACCGTCCCCCGGCGTCCCGCTCCCGGCCCGGTTCCGTACCGGCCGGGGGCGGGGTCTTTGGAGAGATCACATGACTACTTCGGCTGCTCTCAGCCGTCCCGGTCCGCGCGGGCGGCTGGCCGCCTTCCTGCACCGCCACGCGCGCGTACGGCTGTCGCTGCTGCTCTCGGCGCCGCTGGCCTGGCTGGGACTCGCCTACCTGGGGGCGCTCGCCGCCCTCTTCGTGACGGCGTTCTGGTCGACCGACACGTTCACCGGCGACCTGGTCAGATCGTTCACCTGGGCGAACTTCCGGGACCTGGTGACCGGGGAGGTCTACCGGACGATCGCCCTGCGCTCCCTGGGCGTGGCGGTCGCGGTCACGCTCATCGACCTGATCGTCGCCTTCCCCATGGCGTTCGCCATGGCCAAGCTGGCCTCGCCGAGGGCGCAGCGCTGGCTGGTGATCCTGGTGCTCACCCCGCTGTGGGCGTCCTACCTCGTCAAGGCGTACGCGTGGCGGGTGATGCTGTCCTCGGACGGCGTGCTCGGCTGGGGGTACGGGCTGACCGCGACCATCGCGACGCTGTCCTACCTGTGGCTGCCGTACATGATCCTGCCGATCTACGCCGGACTGGAACGCCTGCCGTCCTCGCTGCTCGACGCGGCGGGCGACCTGGGCGCGCGCGGGTGGCGGACGTTCCGCACCGTGGTGTGGCCGCTCAGCTTCCCCGCCGTCGTGGCGGGCTCGATCTTCACGTTCTCGCTGTCGCTCGGCGACTACATCACCGTGAAGATCGTGGGCGGGAAGTCCCAGCTCATCGGCAACGTCGTCTACGACAACATCGGCGCGGCGAACAACCTCCCCTTCGCGGCGGCCGTCGCGACCGTGCCCGTCGTGATCATGCTGGTGTACCTCGCGGCGGTCCGCCGTACCGGCGCCCTGGAGAACTTGTGAAGGAGACCGTGAGCGAGCGCGGCGAACGAACCCGAGAGCGCGGAGATCCGCTTCACCGGCCGGCGAAGGAGTCACGATGAATCTGTCCCGTACGGCTCGCGCGTCGTTGTGGACGGCGCTGGTGCTCGGTCTCGGCGTCATCTACGTGCCGCTCGGCGTGGTCGTGCTGAACTCCTTCAACTCCGACCGCACGTTCGGGTGGCCTCCTCCCGGATTCACGCTCCAGTGGTGGGGCGCGGCCTGGCGCTCCACGGGTGTGCGCGACGCGCTGTGGACCTCGGTCCAGGCGGGGCTGGGCGCGACCGTGATCGCGCTGCTGCTGGGGACCATGGCGGCGTTCGCCGTGCAGCGCTACCGGTTCTTCGGCCGGGACACCGTGTCGCTGCTGATCGTGCTTCCGATCGCGCTGCCCGGCATCGTGACCGGCATCGCGCTGAGCAACACGTTCCACTCGGTGCTCGGTGTCCCCCTCGGGCTGTTCACCGTGATCGTCGGGCACGCGACGTTCTGCGTGGTGACCGTCTACAACAACGTGCTGGCGCGGTTGCGGCGCATGGGCCTGAACCTGGAGGAGGCGTCGGCCGACCTGGGCGCGGACACGTTCACCACGTTCCGCCTGGTGACGTTCCCGATGATGCGCTCGGCGCTGCTCGCGGGCGGCCTGCTGGCGTTCGCGCTGTCGTTCGACGAGATCATCGTGACCACGTTCACCGCGGGCGCCGGAGTGCGGACCCTGCCCATCTGGATCTTCGAGAACCTGTTCCGGCCCAACCAGGCCCCGGTGGTGAACGTCGTCGCCGCCGCGCTGATCGTCGTGTCCGTCGTCCCGATCTACCTCGCCCAGCGGCTGTCCGGGGGCGATCCCCAGACGCGCTGAACGCGCCCGGATATCGATTCGGGCAGCCCGCTGTCCGGGGCGCACCCAAGGGGTCATCCTGACGGTGGGTCCCCGGCGCGGGCGTGAGGAGGCGCGGAATGCCCGAAGAGGCGGTGGATACGCGGGCGGCCACGGTGGGGTTGTCCGTTCCACCGGAGCCGGTCCTCGCGCTGGGCCGGCAGCCGTTCCGCTGGGCCGGGGCGCTGCGTGCGCACCACCGGCTCCTGGTGGATCACGTGCTCGCGCTCAAGCTGAGGGCCCTGTCCCCCTACCTGGACGACCTCGACGCCGCGGCGCGGCGGCGGGTCCTGGAGTCGGTGGAGGCGGGCGTGCGCCGCGCGCAGCGGCTCGAGCAGGTCCAGACCGTCATCGAGTCCCTGACGCCCGCCCTCCTGGGCTGGACGGTCGCGCTCGCGACGCTCACGGCGACGGCGTGGCCGCCCGCCGGCCCCTGGTACGGCTATCTCGCGGCGCCGGTCGCCGCGGTCGTCGCCGCCGCACTCACCTGGCTCGCCATGATGTGGGGTGAGCAGCGACGGTCCAGGTGGGGCCGCTGGCCGGCCACGCTCCTGGTGGTGAGCGTGATCGCGCTGTGCTTCGCGGCCCTGTTCCCGCCGCGCGTACCGGACTGGCTGGTGCGCCCGCTGCGCGGAGCCGGCGCCGCGTCGGCCTCCCTCGTCGGCACGTACTTCCTGGTGCTGATGGGCGAATGGCTCACCCGTACGGGGATCTGGTGGCGCAAGGACCGCGCCTTCCCCGTGGAGAGCCTCCTCGACAACCTGGCCTGGCTGATCAGGGAGACGGCGGCGGTGTCGGAGGAACCCGGCCTCTACGCGGCCACGCCGGTGGTGGGGACCGTGAGCCTGAGTGTGGAGACCCGTCGCTGGTTCGTCCGGCAGCTCGACTACGTCGCGGGCGTGTACCAGACGTACGCGCCCCGGGCGCTGCGTACCGGGGCGCCCGCGGTGGACGCGGTGATCCTGGACCAGATCCGGCGCACGGGGGCGGCGATCCGCCGCGACCAGGTGGACTTCTTCTACGGTCGCCGATCCGTGGCCGAGCTCGGCGAGACGCTCTTCGACGTCCTGCGGCGGCTGGCGCTGGACGGCGGGCTCTTCGACGAGGCGGCCGACCGGCCCGGCGCGGAAAACCCGCCGTCGTCCTCGCGCTGGGCCGGGTTCCGCACGCTGCTGCGGTTCCTCCTCGCCTGCGCGCCGGGGGTGATGATCATCCTGGTGGGTTTCTGGGCCTACGCCACGAAGGTGCTGGGCGAGGAGATGGCCGGGGTCGTGATCACCGGAGGAGGCACGCTGATCCTGGCCTTCCTCCAGCCGCGGCTCTCGGCGGGCCCGAGAACCGCGCGCTCCCGTTCCGAGCAGAGCGGCCCGCTCCACCGCCGCTGAGCGCTCGGAAACTCTGAGCGCTCGGAAACCGCCGACCCTTCAGGAACGGGTGGCGGAGGTCCAGGACGCGTAGAGGTCGGCGTAGACGCCCGGCTCCTCGACCAGCTCGGCGTGCGGGCCGCGCTGGACGATCCGGCCGTGCTGGAAGACCAGCACCTCGTCGGCGGCCTCGGCCGTCGAGAGGCGGTGCGCGATCGAGACAGCCGTGCGACCCCGGGTGACCCCGTCGAGCGCCCGCGCGATCCGCACCTCGGTGGCGGGGTCCACGGCGGAGGTCGCCTCGTCGAGGAGCAGCAGGTCGGGGTCGGCGAGGTAGGCGCGCGCGAGGGCGAGGAGCTGGCGCTCCCCCGCCGACAGGGACTCGCCGCGCTGGCCGACCGGGGTGTCCAGGCCGGCGGGAAGCCCGTCCAGCCAGTCGGTGAGCCCGAGCTCGGTCAGCGCCAGCCGGATCTCCTCCGTGGTGGCGGACGGCCGGCCGAAGCGGATGTTGTCCTCCAGGGTCGCGTCGAAGAGGAAGCCGTCCTGGGGCACCATGACGATCCGCTCGCGCAGCGAGGAGAACTTCACGTCCCGCAGGTCGATGCCGTCCACGAGGACCTGGCCGGACACGGGGTCCATCAGGCGGGTGAGCAGCTTGGCGAAGGTCGTCTTTCCGGACCCGGTCTCTCCGACCACGGCCACGCGGATGCGCGGCGGGATGTCGACGGAGACGTCGTGCAGGACCGGAGCGCCTCCCGGATAGGAGAACCCGACGCCCTCGAACGACACGGAGATCGGCCCGCGCGGCAGCGTCACCCCGTTCTCGGGGTCGGCCACGTCTGCCGGGGAGTCCAGCACGCCGAGGATGCGCCGCCACCCCGCGATCGCGTTCTGCGCCTCGTTCAGGACCTCGGTCGCGGTCTGCAGCGGGCTGATGAACAGCGTGATCAGGAACAGGAAGGCGACCAGCCGCCCCTCGGTGATCGAGCCGTGCAGGCCCAGCTCGACGCCGAGCAGCACCACCCCCGCCAGGGCGACGGACGCGACCAGCTCGGTGACCGGGAAGGTCAGCCCGACGATCTTCTGAGCCCGGGTCTGCGCCGCGCGCTGGCCGTCGACCGCGGCGTCGACGCGCCTGGCCGTCCGGTCCTCCGAGCCGTACGCCCTGATCACCGCACTGCCGACGACCGACTCGCTGACGGCCGCGAGCACGTCGCCGGTACGCTCGCGTACGGCGGTGTATCCGGCCGCCACCAGCCGCTGGAACCTCGGCAGCACGAAGATCAGCGGAAGGAAGCACGCCCACACCAGGAGCGTGAGCTGCCACGAGAAGACCGCCATGACGATCGTCGCGATCAGCAACTGCCCGGCGGCGACGATGACCATCAGGCCGCCCCACTGCATGAAGTTGCTGATCTGGTCCACGTCGCCGGTCACCCGCGAGACGAGGGAGCCGCGCCGCTCGCTGTTCTGGGTGAGCACGGACAGGTCGTGCACGTGCCGGAAGCCCTTGCCGCGCAGCGTGGCGAGCCCCGACTCAGTGGCCCGGTAGAGCCGGACGTTCATGAGGTATCCGGCCAGCGCGGTCAGCAGCACGGCCAGGCCGCACACGAGGACCATGTTCCTGATGAACGGCACGTCGGGCGCGGCGCCGCGCAGGCCGTGATCGATGACCTGCTGCACGGCGAACGGGATGATGACCTTGCCGAGAGTGGCGAGCACGGCGAGGACCGCGGTCCCGCCGAGGCCGCGGCGGAACTCCGGCGACAACCGCAGGCCATGCCGTAGGGTCTCGAGCGCGGACCGCTCCGCGGCCCGCATGGCGCCGCCGGCCGCAACGGCCTCCCGCTCCTGTGTCACGGCGGTCACGCCACGACCTCCTCGTCGCTCTCGATCGCGGCCCGCTCGGTCTCTTCCCTCTCGTACGCGGTGACGAGGTTGCGGTAGCCCTCGCAGCGGGCCAGCAGCTCCTCATGGGTGCCGTGGTCGGCCACCGCCCCGTGCTCCAGATAGACGACCTCGTCGGCCAGGGCGATGGTGGCCATCCGGTAGGCCACCACGATGACCGTGGACCGGGCCGATCCCTCGCGCAGGCCGTACAGGATGCGCTTCTCGACCTGCGGGTCCACGCTGGAGGTGGCATCGTCGAGGATGAGCAGGCGTGGTTCCCGCACGAGGGCGCGGGCGAGCGCGATGCGCTGGCGCTGGCCGCCGGACAGCGTGGCGCCGCGCTCACCGACCCGCGTGTCGAGGCCCTCGGGGAGCGCGGCGACGAAGCCGTCGGCCTGCGCGAGCCGCAGCGCCGCCCAGACCTGCTCGTCCATCGACCGGTCGTGCGTGTCCCGGTCGAGCGCGATGTTGCCGCGCACGCTGTCGTCGAACAGGAAGGTCTGCTGGGGCACGAGCGCCACCACCTCGCTGACCGCGCCGAGCGCCGCCTCCCGCAGGTCGGTCCCGTCGACGCGCACGGCGCCGCGGTCCGGGTCGATCAGGCGGGCGAGGAGCTGGGTGAGCGTGGACTTGCCCGACCCGGTCGGGCCGACGACGGCCACGGTCCTTCCCGGCGTGACGCCGAAGCCGACGTCGCGCAGCACGGGTGTCTCCTGGTCGTATCCGTAGGTGACGCCGCTCATCTCGATCTCGGCCGGGCCGTGGCCGTCCAGCCGGGCCGTGCCGTACTCCATGGAGCCCGAGGCGTCGAGGACGTCCTGGACCCGGTTCCAGCCGACGACGCTGCGCGGCAGCTCGCCGAGCACCCAGCCGAGCGCGCGGATCGGGAAGGCGAGCAGCGTGAACAGGTAGGCGACCTCGATCAGATCGCCCGCCACCATGCCGCCGCTCTGCAGCCGGAGCGCGCCGACGAGGAGGACGGCCAGCACACCGAGGGTGGGCAGGGCTTCGAGCAGGGGGTCGAACAACCCGCGGACCCGGCCGACCGCGATGTTGGCGTCGCGCAGCTCGTCGGCCTTGGCCTGGAACCTGGCGGTCTCGGCGTCCTCCCTGCCGAGGGTCTTGACGACGAGGGCGCCGTCGAAGCTCTCGTGGGCGATCTCGCTGACCTCGGCGCGCAGCTGCTGCGCCCGGGTCGCCAGCGGGGACAACTTGCGTTGGTAGATCAGGTTGAGCACCGCGATAGCCGGAAATATCAGGAAACCGACGATGGCGAGCACCGGGTCCGTCACCAGGATCGCCACGGCGGCGGTCACCAGCATGACGATGACGCCGACGGCCATGGGCAGCGGCGCGAGCGGCGCCCAGGCGGCCTCGGCGTCGGAACTGGCGTTGGAGAGCAGTTGGCCGGTCGGATGGCGGTGGTGCCAGGCGAGCGGCAGCCGCAGATATTGCCGGGTGACGGCACGGCGGGACGCGGCCTGCATGCGGTACTGCATGATCCCGGCCAGGATGCGCCGCCCCATGATCCCGAGGGCCTTGAGCACGGCCACGCCGATGATCAGCAGCGCGGCGGTCGTCAGGGCGCCCGCGCTGGTCCGGCCCTCGCGGAAGGCGGGCAAAACGACGTGTTCCGTCGCCCGGCCCAGGGCCCAGGACGAGGCGACCGTCATGACGCCGTAGAGGCCGCTGGAGAGCACCGCGGCGGTGAAGACGCGCGGCTCGGTCCTGATCGCGACTCCGATGACCTTGAGACCCTGGCGCATGACGGCGGTGGACACCTTGGACGACACGCGTGAGGTCCTCTCGATCGTGGCGGCGCGGTTCGACCGGCTCGCTCCCGGCGGGTTCCGGCCCGGAGCCGGTTTTCCCGGACGGGCACCCCGAGACGTTACCCCGCCCGCGCGGCGCCCCGGATCCGTCCTCGGACCGACACCTTCCCAGGTAATTGGTCCTAGATACTCCTTATCATCCTGATCAACCGGAATATTCCGCAGATCGGATCGTTCGTTGCGGCTCGGTTAGGCTCGGGGCGTGACCCACACCCGCGCGGAGCGTGCCGCGCTCTGCGACCTGCTCGACGACCTCGGCCCCGGCGCGCCCACGCTCTGCGAGGGCTGGACGACCGCGGACCTCACCGCCCACCTCGTGCTCCGCGAGCGCCGCCCGGACGCCATGGGCGGCATCGCGGTCAAGGCGCTCGCCCCCTACACCGCGTCGGTGCAGGAGGGGCTCAAGGCCAGGCACCCCTACCCCGAGCTCGTCGATCTCGTACGGCAGGGCCCTCCGAAGTGGACGCCGTACGGCTTCGTCCCGGGGGCCGACGAGCTGGTCAACACGGTGGAGATGTTCGTCCACCACGAGGACGTCCGCAGGGCACGGCCGGGCTGGGAGCCCAGGGAGCTGCCCGCGGGCCTGGACGACGTGCTGTGGAAGCGGCTGCGCACCATGGCCCGGGTGTTCTTCCGGAGGTCACCGGTCGGCGTGGTGCTCCGCCGTACGAACGGGGAGAAGGTCGCGGGCCGGATGGCCGAACCGGCCGTGGTGGTCACCGGCGACGCGCAGGAGCTGCTCCTGCTGGCCTTCGGCCGCCAGGCCCACGCACGGGTGACCTACGAGGGCGATCCGGGCGCCGTGGCCCGCCTGCGCGAGGCCCGGCTCGGCATGTGACAGGGGCGGCTCGGCATGTGACAGGGGCGGGCTCTGCCTCCCCGTTCTCTCCGATCTCGGGCACTCCTCGCGAAACACGCACATATCACGACGTGATGCGGCAGCATGAGGGCCAGCGATCGGAGAAGAAGGGAGGGCGGCGCCTCCTCACCCGCCACGGCGGGGGCCGCGCCAGAACTCTGATGAACATGAAGAAGTTGCTGACATACGCTGCTGTCGCTTTCGTGGTCTTCTACCTGTTCACCCAGCCCGCGGGGGCCGCCGCCGCCGTCAGGGGCGTGTTCGGCAGCATCGGCACGGGCGCCGATCGGCTGTCGGCCTTCTTCACGTCTCTGTTTTCTGGCTGAAGAGTTAGGCCCCGGAAGGGCCTCGTGGCTTCCCGGCTAGTTATGATCATTCGCGTCGCTGGGTATGTACAGCCGGGAAACTGACTGCAGGAGGCCCCCCAATGCAGGTCAAGAAGGTTCTTACGTACGCGGCCATCGCGTTCGTGGTCTTCTACCTCTACAATCAGCCAGCCGCCGCCGCGGGCGCAGTGAAGGGTGTGTTCGACACGGTGACCACAGGCGCCACGCGATTGGGGCAATTCTTTACAACTGTTCTGAGTTGATATGTGGCGTCCCTGCTTTGTGACGTGACGTGATGTGACGGCATCACGATGACACCCGGCCCCGACGGTGTGGCCGGGACGGCGCGGCGGCACTTCCGCGACGGCGCCCGGCGTGTTACGCAGGCATGATGAGGGATCGCCACAACGTCTCCGACGTGCGGCAGCTCGAACCCGCGGCACTGCGCGTCCTCGAACGCGCGGAGGTCGAGGGCGTCGAGCTGGTCCGCTTCATCTATGCCGACCACGGCGGGGTGATCCGGGGCAAGGCCGCCGCACGGGCGCGTCTCGCCGAACGGATCACCACCGGCATCGGGCACACGGTGGCGATGATGGCCATGTCGATGCTGGACCACCTGCAACCGGTGGAGGGCATGGGTCCGGTGGGCGAGGTGCGCATCGTCCCCGACCCCGCGACTTTCGTGACCCTCCCGTACGCCCCGGGAGCCGCGGCGATGCTCTCGGACCTGCGCGACCTCGACGGCGCCCCCTGGGCGGCCTGCCCGCGCACCTTCCTGAAAGACACGATCGCCACGCTCCACGACGAAGGGTTCACCCCCGTGGCGGCGTTCGAGCCCGAGTTCACCCTCGGCCGGCGGCTCCCCGACCCGACCGGCGGCCCGGACCGGCTCATGCCCCTCGACGACAGCCTCTGCTACGCCACCACGGGGTTCGACCTGGCGCACGACTACGCCGTGCGGCTCATACGCGATCTCGACGCGCAGGGCCTGCGGGTCGAGCACTACTACCCGGAGCTCGGCGCCGGCCAGCAGGAGCTGTCCATCCGGCACGCCACCGCGCTGAAAGCGGCCGACAATCACGTCCTCTACCGCGAGACCGTGCGCGGCGTGGCCTTCCGCATGGGCCTGTGGGCTTCCCTGGCGCCCAAGCCGATCCCGGCGCAGGCGGGCAACGGGACGCACCTGCACGTCTCCCTGTGGGACGAGGAGCTGCGGCGCAACCTCTTCGCCGGCGGGCGGGACGGCCTGTCGGACACGGCCCGCCACTTCATCGGCGGCGTCCTGCGCCACCTTCCCGGTCTCGTCGCGCTGACCTGCGCGAGCGTCAACAGCTACCGGCGGCTGGCCCCGCGGGCCTGGGCCAGCGCCTACACCTGTTACGGGATGGACAACCGGGAGGCGGCGGTCCGGATCTGCTCGCCCATGGCGGGGAACGTCGAGGCGTCCACCAACCTGGAGATCAAGCCCTCCGACTCGACCGCCAACCCGTACCTCTCGCTCGGCGCCGTCCTGCACGCCGGGCTCGACGGGATCAGGCGGCGGCTCGATCCGGGCGAGGCGGTGAACGTGGACCCCGCGACGCTCACCGACGACGAGCGCGCCCGCCTCGGCTGCGTCCGGCTGCCCGAGTCGCTTGACGAGGCGCTGGACGCGCTCGAGGCCGACGAGCTGCTCATGGAGGCACTCGGTCCCCTGC
Organism: Microtetraspora sp. AC03309; assembly: GCF_020826795.1. Classification (NCBI taxonomy): domain Bacteria; kingdom Bacillati; phylum Actinomycetota; class Actinomycetes; order Streptosporangiales; family Streptosporangiaceae; genus Microtetraspora; species Microtetraspora sp. AC03309. The sequence goes on from NZ_JADDIL010000010.1 coordinate 115,075, forward strand.
GCCGCCGGGCCTACCTCGCCGTCAAGCGTTCCGAGGCCGCGGACTTCGCCGGCCACGACGCCGAGTACGAGACCTTCCACCATTTCCGGGTGTTCTGATTCCCTCCGCCCCGGGGGGCGGGGTGGCGCACGCGTGGGGACAGCAGATCATGTTCCAACCCGAGCCGGTGACCCGCGAGTCCACCCGCCGGCGCGCCGCCGGACGGTGTGACACTGGACGGATGACCTCTGATCTCATCGCCGTGACCGGAGCGACCGGTCAGCTCGGCTCGCGCGTGGCGCGCAGACTCGCCGCCGCCGGAGTGGAGCAGCGCCTCGTCGTCCGCGACACCTCCCGCGCGCCGGTCCTGCGGGGCGCCCACGCGGTCGCCGCGTCATACGAGGACGCGGACGCGCTGCGGGGCGCGCTCGACGAGGTGCAGACGCTGCTGCTGGTCTCCGCCACCGAGACGGCGGACCGCGTGGCACGGCACACCACGACCGTGGACGCGGCGCTGGACGCGGGCGTCTCCAGGATCGTGTACATCTCGTTCCTCGGCGCCGCGCCGGACGCGACCTTCACGTTCGCCCGCGACCACTGGCACACCGAGCAGCACATCCGTGAGAGCGGCATCGCGTTCACGTTCCTGCGCAACAGCCTCTACATGGACCTGGTGCCGTCCTTCGCCGGTGAGGACGGTGTCATCCGGGGGCCGGCCGGGCAGGGCCGCGTCGCCATGGTGGCACGGGACGACATCGCGGACGTGGCGGCCGTCGTACTGCGGGAGCAGGGCCACGGCGGCGCGACGTACGACGTGACCGGCCCACGCGCGCTGACCCTCGCGGAGGCCGCCGAGACGATCAGCCGCGTCACCGGCAGGACGACCCGGTACCACGCCGAGACGATGGAGGAGGCGTACGCGTCCCGTGCCCGGTACGGCGCCCCCGAATGGGAGGTGGCCGGATGGGTGACGTCCTACGCCGCGATCGCCGCGGGAGAGCTGGACGTGGTCTCCGACACCGTGGAGAAGATCGTCGGCCATCCGCCGATGAGCTTCGCCGAGTACCTCCGTACGACCTCGGCCCTCTGAGCGGCCCTCTGAGCGGCCCTCTGAGCGGCCCTCTGAGCGGCTCCGTCAGTGGCCCTGTCAGTGGCCGGGGTCGCGTGGCCGGTCAGCGGACGGGGTGTCCCGCGGCGCGGAGGGTGTCCTTGACATCGGCGATCTTGAGCTCGCCGAAGTGGAAGACGCTCGCCGCGAGCACGGCGTCGGCGCCCGCCTCGACCGCGGGCGGGAAGTGCTCGAGCGCGCCCGCGCCGCCCGAGGCGATCACGGGGACGGTGACGGCCGCGCGCACGGCCCTGAGCATCTCCAGGTCGTAGCCGTCCTTGGTGCCGTCGCCGTCCATGGAGTTGAGCAGAATCTCCCCCACGCCCAGGTCCTGGCCGCGGCGGGCCCACTCGACCGCGTCGATGCCGGTGCCGCGGCGGCCACCGTGGGTGGTCACCTCGAAGCCGGAGGGGGTGGGCGGCCCGTCCACGACGCGGCGCGCGTCCACGGACAGCACGATGCACTGGGCGCCGAACTGCCGGGACAGCTCGGTCAGCAGCTCAGGCCGCGCGATGGCGGCGGTGTTGACGCCCACCTTGTCGGCGCCCGCGCGCAGCAGCCGGTCCACGTCCTCGACCGTGCGCACGCCCCCGCCGACGGTCAGCGGGATGAAGACCTGCTCGGCGGTGCGGCGGACCACGTCCAGCATGGTCTCCCGCTCACCCGACGACGCGGTGATGTCCAGAAAAGTCAGCTCATCGGCGCCTTCGGCGTCGTAGCGGCGGGCCAGCTCGACCGGATCACCCGCGTCCCGCAGGTTCTCGAAGTTGACGCCCTTGACCACCCGCCCGGCGTCCACGTCCAGGCAGGGGATGACGCGTACCGCGACCGTCATGGCGCCTCCTCGCTCCGCTCCTCGCGCGTGCCGTTGTTCAGATAGGCCTCCACCTCGACCTCCACCAGCATCCTGGGGTCGACCAGACCGGCCACCTGGATGCTCGTGCACGCCGGCCGGACCGCGCCGAAGACCTCTCCGTGCGCCCGCCCGACGGCGTCGAAGTCCTCCGCCTTCACCAGGAAGATGCGGGTACGGACGACGTCCTGCAGGCTGCCGCCCGCCTTGCCGATCGCGTCGAGCGCGATGGAGATCGCGGTGAGCATCTGCCGGTAGGCGTCGCCGACGTGCCGGACCTCACCGTCCACGGTAGCGGTGCATCCGGAGACCCACACCCGGGGCCCGGCGACGACGGCGCGGGCGTAGCCGTACCTGTCCTCCCACGGCCCGCCCGAGAAGATCCTGGTGCTCATCGGGGACTCACCGCCGCAAGGGCCTCCTCCAGGGTGAACGCCTGGGCGTACAGCGCCTTGCCGACGATGGCGCCCTCGACGCCCTCGGGGACGAGGGTCGACAACGCGCGCAGGTCGTCCAGCGAGGACACGCCGCCGCTGGCGATCACCGGCTTGTCCGTACGGCTGCAGACGTCACGGAGCAGGTCCAGGTTGGGCCCGCGCAGGGTGCCGTCCTTGGTGACGTCGGTGACGACGTAACGCGGGCAGCCCTCCGACTCCAGCCGGTCGAGCACCTCCCACAGGTCGCCGCCCTCCTGCGTCCAGCCGCGCGCCGCCAGGGTGGTGCCCCGGACGTCGAGCCCGACGGCGATGCGGTCGCCGTGCTCGGCGATGATCTTCGCGCACCAGGCCGGGTCCTCCAGGGCGGCGGTGCCGATGTTGACCCGGCGGCAGCCGGTGGCGAGGGCGGCCTCGAGCGAGGCGTCGTCGCGGATCCCGCCGGACAGCTCGACCTGCACGTCGAGGGCGCCCACCACCGACGCCAGCAGCTCACGGTTGCTCCCGCGGCCGAACGCGGCGTCCAGGTCCACCAGATGGATCCACTCGGCGCCGGCCTCCTGCCAGGCGAGTGCCGCGGCGAGCGGGTCGCCGTACGAGGTCTCCGTGCCCGCCTCGCCCTGGACCAGGCGAACCGCCTGGCCGTCGGCGACATCCACGGCGGGGAGCAAAACGAGCGACATCAGTCACGACCTCCGGTCAAAGACGACGGTGACGAGCACCGGGATCAGCAGAATCGACAGAACGAGCACGGCGAGCCTGGCGGCCCAGCCGTCGAGCAGCAGCCAGGCGAGGACCTGCGTGATGAACCACAGCACGGCGATCACGGCGTTCTGGTCACGGCGCCTGCGGGCGCGGATTCCGCCCTGCCTGGCCACCCGGACCCGCCGCGGCAGGACGGCGGTCACCCGGCCGCGCAGCTCCCGCCGCCTGGCCGCCCGCGCCTCGCGGAGCGCGTGTTCCGCCGCGCGGCGCTCCCGCTCGGCCTCGCGCTCCGCCCGGCGCCTGGCTCGTTCCCTGCTCACGTGGCCTCCCCTCGCGACGGTCCGGGGCTCGCGCCCGGGAGGCCCCGCGGGTTCACAGCGTGCTCAACCAGTTGGAGAGCAGTACGGCTCCCGCGTCCCCGGACTTCTCCGGGTGGAACTGAGTGGCCATGAGCGGCCCGTTCTCGACGGCCGCCACGAACGGTACGCCGTGCTCGGCCCAGGTGACCAGCGGGTCGGCGAACCCGGGTCCGGCGGCGAGCTCCCACTGGCGCACGCCGTACGAGTGGACGAAGTAGAAGCGGGTCTCGGCGTCGAGCCCGCGGAACAGGACGCTGCCCTCGGGGGAGGTCACGGTGTTCCAGCCCATGTGCGGCAGCACGGGGGCCTCCAGGCGCTGGACGACGCCGGGCCACTCGCCGCAGCCCTCGGTGTGGACGCCGTGCTCGACGCCCTTCTCGAAGAGGATCTGCATGCCGACGCAGATGCCGAGGACCGGACGCCCCGCGGCCAGCCTGCGGCCGACGATGCGGTCGCCGTGGACGCTCTTCAGCCCCGCCATGCACGCCGCGAACGCGCCGACCCCGGGGACGACCAGGCCGTCCGCTTCGAGTGCCGTGTCGTAGTCGGCCGTCACCGTGACGTCGGCGCCCGCGCGGGCCAGAGCCCGCTCGGCCGAGCGCAGGTTGCCCGATCCGTAGTCGAGGATCACGACCCGCTTCGCTACTGCCACCACAACGCCCCCGCGGTCAGCGCCAGCACCGCTCCGGCGCCGGTGACGATGGCGAGCCCCTTCAGGCCCTGGCGCACGGCGGAGATGACCCCGCCGATGAGGAAGAGCCCCACGAAGATCATGCCGACGGACGCGAAGGTCATAGCACGCCCTTGGTGCTCGGCACGCCGGTGGCGCGCGGGTCCCGCTCCGACGCCTCGCGCAGCGCGCGGGCCAGAGCCTTGAACTGCGCCTCCACGATGTGGTGGGCGTTTCGCCCGTACGGCACGTGCACGTGGAGGCAGACCGCGGCCTGGGCGACGAACGACTCCAGGATGTGCCGGGTCATGGTGGTGTCGTACTCGGGGCCGATCATCGGCGCCATGCCCTCGGGCTCGGTGTGCACGAGGTAGGGGCGGCCGGACAGGTCCACCGTGACCTGGGCGAGCGACTCGTCCAGCGGGCACGCCGCGGTGCCGAACCGCCGGATGCCCGACTTGTCGCCGAGGGCCTCGCGGAACGCGGCGCCCAGCGCGAGCGAGGTGTCCTCGATCGTGTGGTGGGAGTCGATGTGCAGGTCGCCCTGCGTCTTGACGGTCAGGTCGAAGAGACCGTGCTTGCCGAGCTGGGCGAGCATGTGGTCGAAGAATCCGACGCCGGTGGCCACGTCGACGATGCCGGTGCCGTCGAGGTTGACCTCGACCAGCACGGACGTCTCCTTGGTGGCGCGCTCCACCCGGCCGATGCGCCCCGTGCCGCCGAGCCCCGTGCCGCTCGCACGCGCGTCGCTCATCCGAGGACCCCCTCCAGTGCGGCGCGGAAGGCCGCCATCTCGTCGCCTGTCCCGATCGACACCCGCAGCCAGCCGGCCGGACCGGTCTCCCTGATCAGCACGCCGCGGTCGAGAATGTCCTCCCACACCGCGTGCCGATCCGGAAACTTACCGAATAGCACGAAATTGGCGTCGGAGTCTGCGACGGACAGGCCACGTTGCCGTAGCCAGTCCACCGTCGCGTCCCGCTCGGCGCGCAGCGCGTCCACCGTGCCGAGCAGTTCCTCGCGGTGCGCGAGCGCGACCCGGGCCGCCGCCTGCGTCAGCGTCGACAGATGGTACGGCAGGCGGACCAGCAGCAGCGCGTCGATGACGGCGGGGTCGGCGGCGAGGTATCCGAGCCGGGTGCCCGCCATCGCGAACGCCTTGGACATGGTGCGCGTCACGATCAGCCGGGGGTTGCCCGGGAGCAGCGACAGCGCCGACGGCGTCCCCGCGCGCGCGAACTCGGCGTACGCCTCGTCGACCACGACCATGCCGGGCGCGGCGGCGAGGATCCGCTCGATCACGCCGAGGGGCAGCGCCGTGCCCGTGGGGTTGTTCGGCGATGTGAGGAACACCACGTCGGGCCGGTGCTCCTCGATCAGGGCGACGGCCCGCGCCTCGTCGATCGCGAAGTCCTCCTCGCGCGCGCCGTCGATCCAGCGGGTGCCGGTGACGCCCGTGATGATCGGGTGCATGGAGTAGGAGGGCTCGAAGCCCATCGCCGAGCGTCCCGAACCGCCGAACGCCTGGAGGATCTGCTGGATGATCTCGTTGGAGCCGTTGGCCGCCCACAGCTGCCCGGCGGTGAGGCCGTGGCCGAGGTAGTCGGCGAGGTCCTTGCGCAGGTCGAGCGCGTCCCGGTCGGGATAGCGGTTGAGCGTCGCCGCGCCGTGCCGTACGGCACGGGCCAGGTCGTCGACCAGGCCGGGTGACGGCGGGTAGGGGTTCTCGTTGGTGTTGAGCTGGACGGGCACGTCGAGCTGGGGGGCACCGTAGGCCGTCTTCCCCCGCAGGTCGTCCCGGATCGGCAGGTCGTCGAGTGTCGTCACGGTGCTCTCTCGCTGGCTGTCCTGTCGGGCGGGATCCGTCATGAGGGGATGCCCCAGTCGAACCGGGCGCGGATCGCCGCGCCGTGCGCCGGGAGGTCCTCGGCGTCGGCGAGCACGCAGACGTGCGGCGCGGCGCCGGCGAGCGCCTCCCGGGTGTAGTCGACGACGTGGATGCCACGCAGGAAGGTCTGCACGGACAGTCCCGACGAGTGGCAGGCGCAGCCGCCGGTGGGCAGCACGTGGTTGGATCCGGCCATGTAGTCGCCGAGCGACACCGGGGAGTACGCCCCGACGAAGATGGCGCCCGCGTTGCGCACCCGTGCGGCCACCTCGGACGCGTTCGCCGTCTGGATCTCCAGGTGTTCCGCGGCGTAGGCGTCGACGACGCGCAGGCCGTCGTCGAGGGTGGAGACCAGCACGATGCCGGACTGGCGGCCGGACAGCGCCTCGGTGACCCGCTCGGAATGGCGGGTGGCGGCGACCTGGCCGGGCAGCTCCTTCTCCACCGCGTCGGCGAGCTCGACGCTGGTCGTGACGAGCACGGAGGCGGCGATCACGTCGTGCTCGGCCTGGCTGATCAGGTCGGCGGCGACGTGCACCGGGTCGGCGGTCTCGTCGGCGAGGATCGCGATCTCGGTCGGACCCGCCTCGGAGTCGATGCCGATGCGTCCCTTGAGCAGGCGCTTCGCCGCGGCCACCCAGATGTTGCCCGGCCCGGTGACCATGGTGGCCGGGGGGCACTCCTCGGTGCCGTAGGCGAACATCGCCACGGCCTGAGCCCCGCCCGCCGCGTAGACCTCGTCGACGCCGAGCAGCGCGCAGGCGGCGAGGATGGTCGGGTGCGGCAGGCCGCCGAACTCCTTCTGGGCGGGCGACGTCACGGCGAGCGACGGGACTCCGGCCTCCTGGGCGGGGACCACGTTCATGACCACGCTGGAGGGGTAGACGGCCCGCCCGCCCGGCACGTAGAGGCCGACGCGGTCCACCGGGACCCACCGCTCGGTGACCGTGCCGCCCGGCACGACCTGCGTGGTGGCGTCGACGCGCCGCTGGTCGCGGTGGACCAGGCGGGCCCGCCTGATCGACTCTTCGAGGGCGGCGCGCACCGCCGGGTCGAGACCGGCCAGGGCCCGGCCGAGCTCCTCCACCGGAACGCGGGTGGACTTCAGCTCGACGCCGTCGAATCTCGCGGTCAGCTCCCGTACGGCTGCCGCGCCACGATGGCGCACGTCCTCACATATGGGCCGCACCTTGTCAAGGGCGGCCTCGACGTCGAGCTCGGCGCGGGGCAGCACATCGCGCAGGTCATCGGGCAGGGACCCGCGCAGGTCGATACGGGAAATCACCCACCTAGTCTACGGACGGCGCGAGGCTGATCCCGTTACGTCCAGCATGCGGACAACGCGTTTCGTTCCGGTGACCGACTCTTGACATCTTTCGGGCACTAATCCACAATTCCGGGCAATAGCAGTCAATTTCGGTCAAGTGGATGGTGTCCATGCTTCCGGCCCAGCGCCACCAGCGCATCGTCGAGGCACTGTCGCAGGCCGGCACGCTGCGCACCGAGGATCTGGTCGACCTGCTCGGCGTCTCGCACGAGACCGCCCGCCGCGACCTGCACACCCTCGAACAGCGCGGCCTGCTGGTACGGGTGCACGGCGGGGCCACGGCCATCACGTCCGGCACCGGCGAGGAGTCCTCCTACCTGGAGCGCTCCACCGCGCAGGCGGAGGCGAAAACGGTCATCGGCGCGCTGGCCGCCCAGGTCCTCCGGCCGGGCCAGACGGTGATCATCGATGTGGGCACCACCGCCGTGCACGCGGCGCGGGCGATCCCGCCCGGGTTCCACGGGGTCGTGGCGACCTGCTCGCTGCTGGTCGCCGCGGAGCTCGCCGGGCGGCCGGGCGTCGAGGTGCTGACCGCCGGAGGCCGGGTCAGGCAGGGCGACCTCGCGGTCTGGGGCGCCCAGACCGTGGCCTTCTTCCAGGACCTGCGGGCCGACGTGGCGCTGCTCGGCTCCGGAGGCGTGACGGCGCGGGCCGGGCTGACCGACTACTACCTCGACGAGGTCGCGACGAAGCGGGTCATCCTCGCGAACACGGCGCGCACCTACGTGCTGGCCGACAGCACGAAACATGGCAGGGTCGCCGCCTACCGGGTGTGCGGCCTGGACGGGTTCTCCGGTCTCATCACCGACGGGGAACCGCCACCCGAACTCGCATCCGCCCTGGTCAGGGCGGGTGTGGAGGTAATCAGGCCGTAAACTCGGCCCGGCGGCGCTGCAACGCCACCGGGCCAGGACCGCTCACTTTCTTCGCAGCAGGAGACGATCCATGTCCCATCGTTCCACGCCCTCGACGGGGGTCACGACCGGGAGCGACAGCGCCGCCGACGCGGCGATCTCGCACGCCGGGTACTCCCAGCAGTTCAAGCGCACCCTGAAGTCGTTCGAGTCCTTCGCGGTCGCCTTCTCGTTCATCTCGATCACGACCGGCCTGTTCTCCACGTACGGCACGGTGCTCAGCTCGGGCGGCCCGGCCGGCATCTGGACCTGGCCCATCGTGGGCGCGGGCACGCTGATGGTGGCGCTGGTCTACGGCATGCTCGCCAGCCGGATCCCGCTCTCCGGTTACAGCTACCAGTGGGCGAGCCGGCTCGCCTCCCCGGTGCTCGGCTGGTGGTTCGGCTGGGTGTCGTTCGCGTTCCTCGCGATCGTCGCCGTCGCGGTCGACTACGGGCTCGCCCAGGCGGCGCTGTTCCCGCTGTTCGGCTGGACCTACACCCCGCTCAGCGGCGCCCTGGTGACCCTGGTCGTGCTGCTGGTGCAGATGGTCCTCATCATCTGGTCGACCCCCATCACCACCAAGATCAACAACCTGGCGGTCAGCGCCGAGGTCATCGCGATGATCGGGCTCACGCTGCTCATCGCCGGATTCGCGATCTTCGGCGGGCACGCCGAATGGTCCAACCTGACCTCCACCGGCGTCGCGTCCGGTGACGGCTACTTCGGCTGGCTCGGGCCGTTCATGCTCTCGGCCCTGCTCGGCGCGTTCACCCTGGTCGGCTGGGAGTCGGCGGCCAACCTCGCCGAGGAGACCATCAACCCCAAGCGGGTCGTCCCCCGGGCCATGGTCCGCGCGATCCTGGTCAGCGTGATCATCGGCATGGTGTTCCTGATCGTGGTCACCGCCGCCCTCGGCACGGACGTCGCCGGCATCAGCGCCTCCTCCGCCCCCGTCGCGCAGGTCATCGAGAACGTGGTCGGGGCCGGCATGGCGCGCGCCTTCCTCGTCGTCGTGAGCGTGGCCATCTTCGCCTGCGGCCTGGTCATCATGGTGAGCTGCAGCCGCCTCGTGCACGCCATGGCCCGTGACGGCAGGCTGCCGTGCTCCACCGCCCTGAGCCGGGTGCCGCGCGCCACCGGCGGCCCCACCTGGGCCACCGTCGTCGCCGCCGGCGCCTCGATCCTGATCGTCCTCGCCTTCTCCGGCAACGCCGACGCCCTGTCCCAGCTCCTGGGCGCGGGCACCCTGATGCCGGCCATCCTGTACGCCGGGACCGTGGCGCTCTACCTGGGCACCCGGCACAAGTACCGCCCGCAGCCGGACGACTTCCGGCTCGGCAGGTGGGAGAAGCCCGTCGTCGCGGGCGCCGTCGTCTGGCTGCTCATCGAGCTGAGCATCTTCATCATCCCGTCCGACTTCCGTACGGCGCAGCTCTACGCCCTCGGCTCGCTGGTGCTCGGAGCCATCGTGTTCGCCTTCGTCTGGGCCACCCGCAGGGACCGGCTGACCGCCGAGGTCGGCACGGAGGTGGACGAGCTGTGACGACCATCCTGGCCATCGACCAGGGGACGTCGGGGACCAAGGCCGTCGTCGTCGGGCCGGACGGCGCCGTCCTGGCGCTGGCCGAGGTCCCCGTCCGCCCGGCGTACCTGCCCGGGGGCCGGGTCGAGCAGAACCCGCAGGAACTGCTCGACTCGGTGCTCGCGGCGGGCCGCCAGGCGGTCGCCCAGGCGGGCCGGCCGATCGACGCGGTGACCCTGGCCAACCAGGGCGAGACCGTCCTCGCGTGGGACCCCGACACCGGGCGGCCGCTGACGACCGCGCTGGTGTGGCAGGACCGCCGCGCGGAGGACGTCTGCGCCGATCTCACCGACCACGCCGCCCGGATCGCGGAGCTGACCGGGCTTGTGCTCGATCCCTACTTCTCCGCGCCCAAGATGGCGTGGATCCGCCGCAACCTCACCGCCGACGGGGTGGTGACCACCAGCGACACCTGGCTGGTGCACCACCTCACCGGCGAGTTCGTGACCGACGCCGCCACCGCCAGCCGGTCGCTGGTGCTCGACCTGGACGCCGTCGACTGGAGTCCCGAGCTGCTGCGCCTGTTCAAGCTGGACGGTGAGCGGCTGCCCCGGATCGTCGCCTGCGACGAGGTCGTCGGCACCACCCGGGCGTTCGGCGGGGAGATCCCCGTCGGCGGCCTCATCGTCGACCAGCAGGCCGCCCTCCTCGCGGAGGGCTGCCTGCGCCCCGGCGAGGCCAAGTGCACCTTCGGCACCGGCGCGTTCCTGCTGGCCAACACCGGCGAGCACGCCGTACGGTCCACCTCCGGCCTGACCACGTCCGTGGCGTGGCGGGCCAGGGGCGGCACGCCGTACTGCGTGGACGGGCAGGTCTACACGGCGGCGTCGGCGGTGCGCTGGCTCGGCGACCTCGGCTTCATCGGCGGCGCGACCGACCTGGACGCGCTCGCCGCGCCGGACAGCCAGGGCGCGCTGTTCGTCCCGGCGCTCGCCGGGCTGGCCGCGCCCTGGTGGCGCCCGGAGGCGACCGCCTCGTTCCTCGGCATGACGCTGTCCACCCGCCCCGGCCACCTGGTCCGGGCGGTCCTCGAAGGTGTGGCCGCCCAGGTGGCCGACCTCGCCCAGGTCGTCGCCCGCGACCTCGGCGCCCCCCTGACCCGGCTGCGGGTGGACGGAGGGCTCACCCGGTCGGCGACGCTGATGCAGGCGCAGGCCGACCTGGCCCAGATGCCCGTGGACGTCTATCCGTCGCCGCACGCGACCGCGCTCGGTGCCGCCGCCATGGCCCGGCTCGCGGTGGAGCCCGCGCTCAGCGTGGAGGAGGCCGTTCCGGCGTGGACGCCGTCCATGACGTACGAGCCGCGCTGGTCGGGCGACCGCGCCGCCGAGTTCCTGGCCCGGTGGCGCCAGGGAGTCAACGCGGCCGTCGACCGGGTCGCGGAGGGGCCCGTGGACAGGGTGGACGGCGCCGACGACACGGGGAGTGACGCATGAACGCACGGCAGATGAGGTACGGTCCCCTGCCGGTCGAGAGAGTCGACGTGGCGGTGATCGGCGGCGGGGTCGTCGGTGCCGCCGTGGCCCGCGCGCTGGCCGGGTACGAGCTGTCGGTCGCGCTGGTCGAGGCGCGCTGCGACGTCGGCGACGGCACGAGCAAGGCCAACACCGCGATCCTGCACACGGGGTTCGACGCGACCCCCGGAACGCTGGAGTCCCGGCTGGTACGGCGGGGTTGTGAGCTGCTGGCCGAATACGCCGGCGCCACCGGCATCCCGGTCGAGCGGACGGGGGCGGTGCTGGTCGCCTGGACCGACGAGGAACTGGCCGCGCTTCCCGGACTGGCCGCCAAGGCGGTCAAGAACGGCTACGAGCGGTGCGAGATCATCGGCGCGGAGGAGGTCTACCGGCAGGTCCCGGCGCTGGCGCCGGGCGCGCTCGGCGGCCTGACCGTGCCGGACGAGTCGATCATCTGCCCGTGGACCACGACGCTGGCGTTCGCCACGGAGGCCCTGTCCCGCGGCGCGTACGTGCTGCTCAACACCAGGGTCGAAGGCGCGGAGAGCGGCGGGGACGGCGACACGGTGTTGCGCACCGGCCGCGGGACGCTGCGCGCGGGCTGGGTGGTCAACGCCGCCGGGCTCGGATCCGACGTGATCGACGGCCTCTTCGGGCACCGCCGGTTCACGGTCACCCCGCGCCGGGGCGAGCTGTTCGTGTTCGACAAGCAGGCGCGGCCGATGGTGAACCGGATCGTGCTGCCGGTGCCCAGCTCACGGGGCAAGGGCGTGCTGGTCAGCCCGACGATCTACGGCAACGTCATGCTCGGCCCGACCGCCGAGGACCGGGACGACCGGACGGACACCTCCACCTCGGAGCACGGCTTCGACTTCCTGCTGGAGAAGGGCAGGAAGCTCATGCCCGCCCTGCTGGACGAGGAGGTCACCGCCTCCTACGCGGGCCTGCGGGCGGCCACGGAGCACGGCGACTACCAGGTGCACCTGGACACCGGGCAGCGCTACCTCGTGCTCGGCGGCATCCGCTCCACCGGGCTGACGTCGGCCATGGCCCTGGCCGAGCACACGCTCGGCCTGCTCGGCGAGGCCGGGCTGCGGCTCGACGCGAAGGCCACACTGCCGGACCCGCCGCGCATGCCCAACATCGGCGAGGCGTTCCCGCGGCCCTACCAGCGCGCGGACCTCATCGCCGAGGACCCGGCGTACGGCACGGCCGTGTGCTTCTGCGAGCGGGTCACCGAAGGGGAGATCAGGGACGCGCTCGCCTCGCCCATCCCGCCCGCCGACGTCGACGGGCTGCGCCGCCGTACGCGGGCGCTGATGGGCCGCTGCCAGGGCTTCTTCTGCGGGGCCGAGGTCGAGAAGCGCCTGCGCGCGGGGGAGTCACAGTGAGCGGCACGGGGAGCATGACAGAGAACGTCCTCCTGGAGACACCGGACGTCGCCGTCGTCGGCGGCGGGCCGTCCGGCCTGACCGCGGCACGGGAGCTCGCGGCCGGAGGGCTGGATGTGCTGGTGCTGGACCGGGAGCGGCAGGCCGGGGGCATCCCCCGGCACAGCGACCACACCGGGTACGGCCTGCGCGACCTGCGCAGGGTCATGACCGGTCCGGCGTACGCGCGGCTACTCGTCGAGCGCGCGCTGGAGGCGGGCGCCCGCGTCCGGACGTCGGCGATGGTCACCGGCTGGAGCGGCGAGCGCGCCCTGGACGTCACCACGCCCGAGGGCCGGGTCCGTGTCGACGCCCGCGCCGTCGTGCTGGCGACCGGGGCCAGGGAGCGGCCCAGGACGGCCCGGCTGGTGCCGGGCGACCGGCCGCCCGGTGTGATGAACACCGGCCAGTTGCAGAACCTGGTCCACCTCCACCACCGCGAGGTCGGCACGCGGGCGGTGATCGTCGGCGCGGAGCTGGTGAGCTGGTCGGCGGCGCTGACCCTGCGCGAGGCCGGGTGCCGCACCGTCCTGATGACGACGGAGCAGCCGCACGCCGAGTCCTACGCCGCGTTCAGCGTGCCCGGACGGGCCGTGCTGCGGGTGCCGGTGGCGACCCGGACCCGGGTCGTACGGATCATCGGGCATCACGCGGTCGAGGCGGTCGAGGTCGAGGACCTGGCGTCGGGAGCGCGCCGCACGGTGCCGTGCGACACGGTGATCTTCACCGGTGACTGGATCCCCGACCACGAACTGGCCCGCGCGGCCGGTCTGGACATGGATCCCGGGAGCAAGGGGCCGCTGGTCGACAACGCCCTGCGCACCAGCCGTCCCGGCGTCTTCGCCGTGGGCAACCTGATCCACCCGGTGGACACCGCCGACATCGCGGCGCTCGACGGCCGGCACGTGGCCCGGCACGTCCGGGACTACCTCGCGGGCGCTCTGCCGTACGGGCCGGGCATCCCGCTGCGGGCCGAGGCACCGTTCACCTGGGTGTCCCCCGGCCTGATCCGCCCGGGAGCGGGCACGCCGCCGCGCGAGCGGATCCTGCTCTGGTCGGCGGAGCCGCGGCTCGTCGCCCGGGTCGAGGTGACCCAGGACGGACGGCGGATCTCCCGCCGGACACTCCCCTGGCCGGTCTCCCCCGGCCGGGTCTTCCGGGTGCCGTCCTCGATGCTCTCCGGCGCCGACCCGCACGGCGGGCCCATCACCATCGCGCTGGCCTGAACCGACGCGGGCGCCGTCGGCCGGGTGTCACGGCAACGCGTCGGCGCCATGCGCCGAGACGATCTCCGTTCCCGCGGTTCGCCCCGCCCCCGCCCCTGTTGGGGGTGGGGCGTACCGGCCCCGGCTCTCCTCCCCGCTCTCCTCCCCGCTCTCCTCCCCGCTCTCCTCCCTGGGCAGCACGTACGCCTTGCCCGGGTCCACGGCGACCCGCACCGAGGTACCCTCGGCGAGCACCTGGTCCGGGTCCGGGTTCGGGACGGAGACCAGCAGGCTCCCGTACCGCGTCTCCACCTCGTACTCCACGCTGGTGCCCAGGTACATCGCGCTGACCACGCTGCCGTTGGCGTCACCGGCGACGGCCTCCAGCGCGATCGACTCCGGCCGCAGCATCAGTACCGAGGACCGCCCGTGTCTCAGCGCCGGATGCGCGGCCACCACGAGCTCCTCGTCGAAGGCCGACACCCGTACGCCATGGTCGTCCGCGCCGTCACCGCGAGGGTCGACGGCGACGAAGCTCGCCCTGCCGATGAAGTCCGCGACGAAGACCGACGCGGGCCTCGTGTAGATCTCCCCCGGCGTGCCCACCTGCTCGATGCGGCCGGAGTTCATCACGACGATCCGGTCGGACAGGCTCATCGCCTCGTCCTGATCGTGGGTCACGTACAGGCCGGTTATGCCCATCCTGCGTTGCAGCAGGCGGATCTCCCGCCGCATCTGCTCGCGCAGCTTCGCGTCGAGGTTGGACAGCGGCTCGTCGAAGAGGAGCACCCTGGGCTGCATGACCATGGCCCTGGCCAGCGCCACCCGCTGTTGCTGCCCGCCGGAGAGCTGGTGCGGCTGGCGGTCGGCCAACCCGTCGAGGTTCATGCTGGTCAACGCCACCGACACCGCGTCGTCCAGGTTGGCGCGGCGGGAGCGGTCGATGCGCAGGCCGTAGGCGACGTTCTCGTACACCGACAGGTGCGGGAAGAGCGCGTAGCTCTGGAAGACCATGGCCATCGGCCGGCGGTTCGGCGGCAGGCGCAGCATGTCCCGCCCGTCCAGCGTGATCGTTCCGCTGGTCGGCGTCTCGAATCCGGCGACCATCCGCAACGTCGTGGTCTTGCCGCAGCCGGACGGCCCGAGCAGGGTCAGGAACTCGCCGGCGCGCACAGTGAGGTCGATGCCGGCGACGGCCGGCGCGGTGTCCCGCTGCCCCTCGTAGACCTTGGTGAGGCGGCGCAGCTCGACCGTGCCGGCGTCCCGGTCACTCATTTCCCGGTTCCTTTCTCCAATTGGACGAACTGGATGAACTGGATGAACTGGATGAACTGGATGAACTCGACGAGATCGTGTCGACCCGGATCGCGCGACGGGCCGGGCCGTCCCGCATGAGGAGACGCACCACGCCGATGAACGCGAGGATGATGGCGACCAGGACGCAGCAGTACGCGAAGGCGTTGCCGAACCGCCCCGCGTCGACCTCGGCCAGAATCTGCGACGTCATGATCTTGGTTTCCGGAGTGGTCAGGAACACGATGGGCGACAGGGTCGTCATCGAGCGCGCGATGGCGAAGGTCAGCCCGGCGAAGAACGCGGGGCGGATCAGCGGCAGGGTGATCCGGCGGAAGGTGGTGGCGTCTCCGGCGCCGAGGCTGGTGGACGCCTCGTCGATCGAGGGATGGATCTGCTGGAGCGCGCTCACGCCCGACCGGAGCGCGGCGGGCAGGCTACGCAGGGTGAGCACGAAGACGATCGCCACCGCCCCGCCGAGTACCGCCCCGCCCCCGGCGAGTGACGGGATGACGGTCACGCCCCCGACCAGGTTCGCAGGGTGGAAGGCGAGCAGGAACCCGATGCCCAGCACCGATCCGGGTACGGCCACCCCCAGCATGGCCACGAAGTCGAGCGCGCCGGCCCCGCGGCGCAGTTTGCGCACCACCAGCCAGGCGACGACCATGCCGAGGACCCCGGCCAGCGGCGCGGCGACGATCGAGATGACGGTCGTGTCGATCATCGCGTCGGAGCCGATGCCCAGCAGGACGAACCGGAAGTTGTCCAGGGTGAACGTGTGGTTCACGCCCGGCACCTTGGTGAAGGCGCCGACCACGATGGCCGCGTAGATCGTCGTGATCAGGAACGCCACCGACACGGCGAGCGCGTACGGCGGCCACCGCCAGAGGCCACCGATCAGACGCGGGGTGCCGGACGGCTTGCCGGTGATCGTGAAGACCTTCTTGCCGTCGATCCAGTACTTCTGCAGCAGGAAGACCAGGAGCGCGGGGATCAGCAGCGAGAGGGAGAACACCGCCCCGGACACGAGGTCGTACTCACCGGTGATCGCGAGATAGGC
The DNA here is from genome assembly GCF_020826795.1 of Microtetraspora sp. AC03309. Classification (NCBI taxonomy): domain Bacteria; kingdom Bacillati; phylum Actinomycetota; class Actinomycetes; order Streptosporangiales; family Streptosporangiaceae; genus Microtetraspora; species Microtetraspora sp. AC03309. Next base: position 131,321 of record NZ_JADDIL010000010.1, read on the forward strand.
CCGCGCGGAGAGCACGGTGAAGTCGCCCCCGAGCACAAGCGGGTTCGCCAGGTCCGCGATCGCCTCCACGAACAGCAGCAGGAAGCCGCCGGCCAGGCCAGGAAGGATCATGGGCAGGGTCACCGTCCGGAAGACCCGCCACGGGCCTGCGCCGAGCCCGGTCGCGGCCTCGTCGAGCGCCGGGTCGAGGCGCTGCATCATGCCGAGCAGGCTCAGGTAGACGACGGGGAAGAAGGACAGCGCGAGAACGAGGGTGAGCCCGTCCAGCCCGTAGACGTCGTAGGCGACTCCGAAGATCCCCTGCGAGATCAGGCCGTTGCGTCCGAACAACACGATGACGGCCGTCGCCAGGGCGAACGGCGGGCTGACCACCGGGATGATCGCGATGGTGTGCAGCAGCCGCTTGAACGGCACGTCCAGACGCGCCATCACGAAGGCGAACAGGAACGCCAGGGTCAGGCCCGCGCCCGCCACGCAGAGACCGAGCAGCACCGTGTTGACCACGATGCCGCGATTGACCGGGCTGGTCACCAGCCTGCCGGCCGCGGCGATCCCCTCGGCGGACGACGCCGCCATGAGGATGCGCGCGAGCGGGAGTAGCAGGCCCAGCCCCAGGATCAGCGCGACCAGGACGAGCGCCGGCGGCGGGTTGATCCGCCACCGGCGCGTGCCCCGCGCCGCGACCGGGGAGTCGGCGATATCGACGCGCATGCCCTTCGTCATTCCTTGGGGGCCGTGGCGATGTCGCTGTCGAATCGGGCGACCAGATCCTTCTTCGCGTCTCCCGCCGCGACGAAGTCGTAGTCGATCAGCTTGACGGTGCTCAGATCGACCGATTTCGCCGAGACCGTGGCCTTCGGGTTGGTCGGCAGCTGGTAGGACTTCACGGTCGGGCCGATCTCCTGGGCCTCCGGGCTCAACGCGAAGTCGATGTACTTTTTGGCCGCGTCGGGGTTGCGGGCGCCCGCGATGAGCCCGACGGCGCCCACCTCGTAGCCGGTGCCCTCGGCGGGATAGGTCAGCTGGAGGTCGGTCATCCCCTCGTCCTGGAACTTCACGCAGTCGTGCGCGAAGATCACGCCGGTCGCGATCTCCCCCCGCCCGGCCTGCTGTCCGGGAGCGGATCCGCTCTTGCTGTACTGCAGGACGTTGGTCTTCAACTTCTTGAAGTACTCCAGCGCGGCGTCCTGGTCACCGCCGTGCAGCATCACCTGCGTCCACACGGCGACGTACGCGGTTCCGGATGTGGCCGGATGCGCGCTGCCCACCTGCTTGGCCAGTTTCGGCGCGAGCAGGTCCTGCCAGGAGGTCGGCGCGCTGAGGCCGAGCCGCTTGAGCACGCCGGTGTTCGAGCAGAACCCGAGCGCCCCCACGTAGACGCCGGTCCAGTAGCCCTCGGGGTCCTTGTACCGCGCCGGGATGTCCCCGGCCACGGGCGAGGAGTAGGCCGCGAGCAGGTTCTCCTGCTTGGCCGCCACGTAGCCGTCGGCGGGGCCTCCGTGCATGACGTCGAACTCGGGGCTGTCCTTCGACGCGCGGAGCCGGGCGACCGCCTCACCGCTGGACAGACGCACGAACCCGGTCTTGATCCCGGTCTTCCGCTGGAACGCCGCGGTCAGCGCCTGGCACCAGTCCTCCTGCGCGCCACAGACGACGGTCAGGGCGCCGTTCGCCTCGCCGCCGCCCGTTCCCGGAGCCTGCGTGCACGCGCTCAGCGTGATGGCGACCACCAGGCCACCGGCGGCGGCCGACCGCCTCTTCCTCATCCGCATCTTCCGTACTCCTGACCGTCGTGGCTGGGGTGACAGCGCCGACAGTACGGAACCCCGGCCGGGAAGTCGGTGACAGCGAGGTGAGCCTGTGTAACAGCGGCGTTACCACGAGATTCGGTCACGATGACACGATCGGACGTCCGCGCCCATCCCCCGCCCTGCCCCCGGAACACGGCGGGCGACCGTTCAGGGTGCCAGCCGCAGCCGATATCCCGCGCCGCGCACCGTCTCCACGAACCTCGGCTCCGCGGGATCGTCGCCGAGGCGAAGCCGGAGCCGGTAGACCGCAGCCTTGACCAGTTCCCTCCCGCCGCTCCACTCGGCCACCTCCCACGCCTGCTCCAGCAGGCGCCGCCACGACACCACCTCACCCGGCCGCTCGGCCAGCGCGGCGAGCAGCCTCCACTCCGTCGGGGTGAGGCGCACCTCCTGGCCCGAGATCGTGACCTTGGCACTCGCCGGGTCGATGACGAGGTCGTCGACCCGGACCAGCCGACGGGGGCGTGGCGTGCCGCGCCGCCGGATCAGCGCGTGCGCGCGTAGCGCCAGCTCGCGGGGGTGGAACGGCTTGGTGACGTAGTCGTCGGCTCCGGACTCGAGGCCCTCGATGACCTCGGCGCTCTCGGCGCGGGCCGTCAGCAGGAGCACCGGAGTGTCACCGACAGCCCGGATATGGCGGCAGAGCGAGAGGCCGTCCTCCCGGGGCAGGCCGATGTCGAGGATCGCGAGGTCGACGCCTCCGGCGTCGAAGACGGCTCTGGCCTGGGCCCCGTCCCGCGCCGTCCGCACGGTGAACCCTTCCGTCTCCAGGAGGTACGCCAGGATCACGGCCATCTGCGGTTCGTCCTCGGCGACCAGGACGACCGGCGGCTGAGCGCTCATGCTCACCTCTTACGGGGGAGGGTCATCATGACTGTCGTCCCGCGTCGCAACCGGGTGTCGACGAGGAGCCGCCCGCCGTGCAGTTCCACGATCTGGCGGGTCAGCATGAGCCCGAGTCCCGTGCCGTCCCCCAGCGTGGCGCCGGACACGAACGGCTCGAACAGGCGGGCGCGTTCGACGCGGGACATACCGGCTCCGTCGTCGGTCACGGAGACGACGACGGTTTCGGAGTTCTCGTACAGCCGTACCGCGATATGTCCCTCATGGGAGGTGAACCGTATCGCGTTGGCCAGCAGGTTGGTGAGCGCCTGCCGGATCAGGCGCGGATCGAGCGCCAGGCGCGGTGACAACTGCGGGGTGTGCGTGGTCACCCGCTGCTCGCGCGCCGCGGCGATGGGGCGGATGGCCCGCACCGTATCCCGCACCAGGTCCCCGAGATCGGTCGGGGTCCACTCGACCGAATACCGCCCGGCATCGATCCGCGCCTGTATGAGCAGGTCCTCGGCGATCGCGATCGCCTGGTCGGACTGCTGCCGGATGGTGTCCAGGAACACCCTCTGCTGGGGGGTCAGCGGCCCGGGCCGTCCCTCGTCGATGAGGTCGGCCGCCGCCTTCACCATGGCCAGCGGGGTTCGCACCTCGTGGCTGACCGCCGAGACGAGATCCGCCCGGACGCTGGCCAGGCGCCGACTGCGCTCAAGCTCTTCCCGGTCCGCCGCGGCGGACCGCCGGGACGCCGCGACCGCCGCCCCGGTCACCGCCGTCGGGAGCGCGCCACCGGCCAGGGCCAGCCAGCGGAGGTCGGCCACGACGGCGAGGACCGAGGGAAGCAGGCTGACCGACGACAGCACCATCCAGCCCCAGAACTCAACGCGAAGTCGGCGCCCGCTCACGCCGCAATGATGCCTGATCGATCGCGACATACACCGATAAATCTTGACCTGTCACCATTCACCTGCTCGCCTCGTCCGGCGGCCGCACATTCGGACACGGGCATCGCATGTCCTACGCTTCGACGGGTGAGCAAGACCAAGAGCAAGGGCGGGCAGGGCACCCCGGCGACCATGGCACTGGCCAAGGCCGAGGTGGACTTCACCCTCCACCCGTATGACCACGACGCGGGCTCCCAGGCGTACGGCGAGGAGGCGGCGGACGCGCTCGGCCTGCCGTACGAGCGGATCTTCAAGACGCTGGTCGCCGAGACCGAGGGCGGCCTCGCCGTGGCCGTCGTCCCGGTCTCCGGCAAGCTGGACCTGAAGGCGTTCGCCGCCGCGCTCAAGGGCAAGCGGGCCGCGATGGCGGACGCGGCCAAGGTGGAGCGGGTCACCGGTTACGTCGTCGGCGGGATCAGCCCGCTCGGCCAGCGCAAGAAACTGCCCACCGTGGTCGACGAGTCGGCGCTCGGATTCGAGACGATCTACTTCTCCGCCGGACGGCGCGGCCTGCAGATCGAGACGGCGCCGGCGAACCTGATCGAGCTGACCCGGGCGGTCACCGCCCCGATCGGCAAAACCGGCTGAGCCGCCTCGGCGAACCTTGCCATCGCGGTCCGGCGACGGCTCCGCGAGACTCGGGGGGCCAGCCGTACGACCGTCCTTGGGGGCCGCACCGATGACCGATCTGCACTACCTGACCGCGACCGAGATGTCGGAACTGCTCCTCGCGAAGCAGATCAGCGCGGTCGAGCTGGCCGAGGCGCACCTGCGCCGCATCGAGGAGGTCGACGGCCGGGTCAACGCGATCGTCACCCTGACCCCCGAGCGGGCGCTCGACCAGGCGCGGCGGGCCGACGAGGCGCTGGCCAGGGGTGAGGTCCTCGGCCCGCTGCACGGGCTGCCGGTCGCGCACAAGGACCTGGCCGACACCGCCGGTGTCCGGACCACCTACGGCTCCCGCGTGTTCGCCGACCACGTTCCCGACACGGACGACATCCTGGTCAGGCGGGTCCGGGCGGCCGGCGGCGTCATGATCGGCAAGACGAACACGCCCGAGTTCGGCACCGGGTCGCACACGGTCAACGAGGTGTTCGGCGTCACCCGCAATCCGTACGACCTGTCCAGGAGCGCGGGCGGCAGCAGCGGGGGCGCCACCGCCGCCCTGGCGGCCGGCATGGTGCCACTCGCCGACGGATCCGACATGGGCGGGTCGCTGCGCAACCCCGCCTCCTTCTGCAACGTGGCCGGGCTGCGCCCGACCCCCGGCCGGGTTCCGGCCAGGTCGGCGCACGCCGCCTGGTTCACGTTGAGCGTTCCCGGGCCGCTGGCCAGGACCGTCGCCGACCTGGCCCTGTTCATGCGGGCCATCTCCGGCTTCGACCCCTCCTCCCCGTACGCGGTGCGAGAGGACGGCGACAGGTTCGGCACCGGGCTGGACCTGGACGTCACCCGGGCCAGGATCGCCTACAGCCCCGACCTCGGGGGCCTTCCTGTGGACGCCGAGACCGCCCGGTCGACCGCGGAGGCCGCCGGGACGCTGTCCGAGATGGGAGCCCGGGTCGAGCTGGTCGACCTCGACCTGTCCGACGCCGAGGACGCCTTCCGGATCCTGCGGGCGTGGTACTACGCGCTCAGCTACGGCGACCTGCCCGGGGTGGGTCCCAACGTGGCGTGGAACGTCGAGGAGGGCCGCAAGGTCACCGGCGACGATCTCGCCCGCGCCGAGCGGCTGCGCACCGGGTTGTTCCACCGGATGAACGCCTTCTTCGACGACTACGACTTCCTGATCGCTCCGGTCAGCCAGGTGCCGCCGTTCCCGGCGGACGATCCGTACGTCACGGAGATCAACGGGCGGCCGATGCCGGACTACCTCGCGTGGATGCGGTCCTGCTACTGGGTCAGCGTGTTGCACGCGCCGGCGATGTCGGTGCCCTGCGGGTTCACCTCCGGGGGGCTGCCCGTCGGCCTGCAGATCGTCGGCAGGCCGTGGGCCGACCTCGACGTGCTCCGCCTCGGCCACGCGTTCGAGCGGGCCACGGGGTACGGCGCGCGGCGGCCCGGACTCTGATCGGACGGCGTCCGCCACACCCCCGGCGATCCGGCGTCGGACGGCTTCCGGCACGCTCACATGGTCGGCCACCGCCAGGAAAGACCGCGGCAGCGGGCGAGGTCGCCGCGCGGCTCGGTGTGCCGAAGCCGGACGACGTACCGCCAAACGTACCGCCAGACGTACCGCTAGGTGTGGTGGACCTCGCGATAGGTCAGCATGAACTCCAGCACCCAGAAGATCCCGGCGGCGAGGAGCGGCCAGATCAGCAGCACCCCGTGCGCGGTCAGGCCGAGGGAGTCGGTGATCCTGATCCCGCCGGGCCCGGCCGCCTGGATCGTGGTCCCCGTCACCGTCGAGCCCACCTGGTACGCGACGTACGCGCCGAGCAGCCCGCCTCCCGTCACCCCCAGCACGGCGCCGACGGGGGCGCGGCCGCGCGTCACGAAGTAGGCGGCCACCCCGGAGACCAGGCCGAGCGCTCCGGTGATCGCGGCGAACCAGCCGTCCGCGGCGATGAGCGTCTGCGACTCCGGATCGGCCAGGTGGAGTCCCGAGTCGGTCAGCGCGAACCTGGACGTCGGCGCCACCGCCGACCACGTGAACCCGGCCGCCACGCCGAGGGCGCCCAGCACCAGCACCGTCACCGCCAATGTGGCCAGATCGACTCTCAGATGCCGCACCGTCACGATGCTACCTACGCGGACCGGGAGCAGAACGCCGTTACTCTTGCCACGTGAGCGAAGAGGTGTGGCACATCGAGCCGTCCGGGCCGCTACGCGGCGACGTCGAGGTGCGCGGGTCCAAGAACGCGGTGTCCAAGCACATGGTCGCGGCCATGCTCGGGACCGGTCCAAGCACGTTGCACAACGCGCCCGAGGTCGGCGAGGTCGGCCTGACGGCGGCCATGCTGGAGGCCCTGGGCATCCACGTGGAGATCACGCCCGGAGAAATCAAGATCGAACGCGGCGCGGAGATCCGGCCCCGCGTCCCGGAAGAGTACACCGGGCTCAACCGGATCCCGATCCTGATGCTGGGTCCGCTGCTGCACCTGGCCGGCGAGGCGTTCGTCCCGCTCGTCGGCGGCGACCCGATCGGACGGCGGCCGGTCAACTTCCACGTCGAGGCGCTGCGGTTGATGGGCGCCGAGATCGAGGTCGGCGAGACCGGCATCACCGCCAAGGCGACCCGGCTGCGCGGCAACCGGATCACGCTGCCCTACCCCAGCGTCGGCGCCACCGAGACGATCCTGATGACGGCCGTGCTCGCCGAGGGCAAGACCGTGATCAAGGGCGCCGCGATGGAGCCCGAGGTGGTCGAGCTCGCGCTGTTCCTGCAGCGGATGGGCGCGATGATCGAGCTCAGCCCCGACCGGCGCATCGTGATCGAGGGCGTCGAGCGGCTGCGCGGCGCCTCCACCTGGCTCGCGGGCGACCGCATCGAGGCGTTCTCCTACCTGGTGGCCGGCCTGGTGTCCGGTGGCGAGGTCCGGGTGCACGGCTGCCCGCAGGACCGGCTGGTCACCGCGATCACCACCCTGGCCCGCATGGGGGCGCGGTTCGACATCACCGACGAGTGGCTGACCGCGTCCGCGCCAGGCGGGCTGCGCGCGGCGGCGGTGCAGACCGACACCCACCCCGGGTTCATGACCGACTGGCAGACCCCGCTCATGGTGCTGTTCACCCGCGCCGACGGCATGTCCGTGCTGCACGAGACCGTCTTCGAGAACCGGCTCGTGTACGTGCCGGCCCTGCAGAAGATGGGCTGCGAGATCGAGGTGTTCGCCCAGTGCCTGGGCGGCCCGGCCTGCCGCTACCACGACAGCAACGCCAAGCACTCCGCGGTCGTACGGGGTGTGTCCAAGCTGCGCGGGGCGGACGTCACGCTGCCCGACATCCGCGCCGGATTCTCCGCCGTGCTGGCCGCGGCGGTCGCGGAGGACACGTCCACGCTGCGCGGCGTGAACCACATCGAGCGCGGCTACCACCGTCCGTTCGAGCAGTTCACCTCCCTCGGGTTGAAGATCAGCCGGGGAATGTAAAAGCTTCCGCGCGCCACCGTTTCGCGGGCGGCGCGCGGTCGTAGGCATTACCTCGTGACCATTCGACTCGCGTACGCCGGGGCGCTCGGGACGGCCGGTGCGCTCGGCGGCGTTCTGGTCGCCACGCTGGTCCTTCCGGCGGTGGGCGGCGTCGGTCTGGCCGCCAAGGAGGCGGCGAGCACCTTCACCGACCAGCTCCCGGCCCCGCCCGAGGATCCGTTGCCGGAGATGACCCGGGTGCTGGACCGCAACGGCAAGCAGATCGCCCAGTTCTACCTGCAGAACCGGGAGTCCGTGCCGATCAACCGGATCGCCCCGGTCATGCGGCGGGCGATCGTCGCCATCGAGGACGCGCGCTTCTACGAGCACGGCGCCCTCGACATCAAGGGCACCTTCCGCGCGCTGGTGACGAACGCCCAGGCGGGCGGCATCCGGCAGGGCGGCTCCTCCCTCACCCAGCAGCTGGTGAAGAACCTCCTGGTCAACCACGCCGAGACGGACCAGGAGCGGCGGCTCGCCCGGGTCCAGAACGTCGACCGCAAGATCACTGAGCTGCGGTACGCCCTGGCGCTGGAGCGGAAGTACTCCAAGGACCAGATCCTGGAGCGCTATCTCAACATCGCGTACTTCGGGGCGGGCGCGTTCGGCATCCAGGCGGCGGCCCAGCGGTTCTTCGGCGTGAACGCGTCACGGCTCACGCTGCCCCAGGCGGCGACGCTGGCCGGGGCGGTGCGTACGCCGTACAGCACCGACCCGTCGCTGGGAGCGCCGCAGCGGCGGGCGCTGCGCGAGCGGCGCGACCTGGTCCTGGAGCGGATGGAGCAGCTCGGCGTGATCCGGGCGACCACCGCCAGGTCGGCCAGGTCGAAGCCGCTCGGCCTGGACATGCAGTCGGAGGGCGGCGGCTGCGGCCAGAGCCGCTACCCGTACTTCTGCCTGTACGTGCAGCACGAGATCCTCACGAACCCGGCGTTCGGGTACACCGCCGCCGACCGGGAGCGGACCCTGCGGCGCGGAGGGCTGATCCTGCACACCACCCTCGACCCGCTGGCACAGCGGTCCGCGGAGCGGGCCATCGCCGCGCGCGTGGCCCCCGCGGACACCGAGGTGGCGGCGGAGGCGATGGTGGAGCCCGGCACCGGCCGGATCCGCGCCCTCGCGGCCAGCAAACGCTACGGCCGCAACCCGGGCAACAAGAAGAACGGGCCGAACACCACCTACAACCTGCCGACGGACCAGGCGCACGGCGGCGGCCTCGGATTCCAGGCGGGTTCCACGTTCAAGGCGTTCACCTTGGCGACTGCGCTGTCGCAGGGCTGGCGGTTCGGGCAGGGTTTCCAGACGCCCGGCCGGTTCGTCCCGCGTGAGGGGTACACCGACTGCTCGGGCAAACCGGTGAACGACCCCCGCGCGAGGATCTTCAACGCGGGCGGTGAGGGCAGCGGCGGGCCGTACAGCCTGGAGCTGGGCACGTGGAAGTCCGTCAACATCTTCTTCATGAAGCTGGAGCGCAGGGTCGGGCTGTGCAACGTCGTCAGGACGGCGCGCAGGCTCGGGATCGACCGCGCCGACGGCGCTCCCCTGCACGAGGTGCCCACGTTCACGCTCGGCGTCAACGAGATGGACCCGACGACCGTGGCCGCGGCGTTCGCCGCCTTCGGCGCACGCGGCCGCTACTGCCGGCCGGTCGCCATCACCGGGATCGTGGAGCGGGACGGCACCCGCGTTCCCGTTCCGCCGAGCTGCTCGCGCGCGCTGGAGCCGCAGGTCGCCGACGCCGTCAACCACGTGCTCCAGGGCGTCTTCACCCGCGGCACGATGCACGGGCAGTCGATCGGCCGACCGGCGGCCGGAAAGACCGGCACGAACAACGGCTACACCTCGGCGTGGTTCGCCGGGTACACGCCCGACCTGGCCGCCGCCGTCAGCGTCGGCGACATGCGCGGCTCGTACCGGTACCCGCTCACCGGGGTGACGATCGGCGGGGAGTACTACGGATCGGTCCAGGGCGCTTCGCTCCCCGGCCCCATCTGGGTGAACTCCATGATCGGCGCGCTCAGGCGCACCCCGCCGAGCGGCTTCAACGGACCCGACATGGCGAGGTTCGGCGGCGGTTACACCCCCGGCCTCAAGGAGATGCTGGAGGCCGCACGGAAGAAGGCGCGCGAGGCCCGGCGCAAGAAGCGGCACCGGGGCGAACACAAGCGGGACGCCCGCCCGGCCATACCGGACATCTTCCAGATCCTGGAAGGAGCCCAGCCGGCCGGGACCACCGGGGACGGCACACCGGCGACGGCCGGTCTGGACCCGGCGGCCGTGTTCCCGGCCGGACAGCCACCGCGCCTCATCCCGAGCAGGTAGGCGACGCCGTTCCGGGCGAGTACGGCGTCGCCCTCCCGGCTCGGATCCCGAGCCGGGAGGGCGGCGCCCGGCCCGGCTTCGGTGTCATTCCCCGCGGGCGCCGTTCCCGGCCAGGAGCGTGTCCGCAAGCCGCAGGAGCTCGGCCTCCGTGGCGAAGGACTCGGCCGCCGAGATGAAGGTCAGCAGGCGGATGGTGCGCCCCACCGCGGCGGCCGTCTTGTGGTGACCGTCAAGGAGGTAATGGAACAACCCCCAGTGGCGTTCTCTCCGGAACCATGGCCTGTGGATGTCGAGCAGACCGAAGGCGACCGCCGTGGGATGGCCGTCGACGGCGCCGGCGTAGCGAGCGGTGGTGGCCGGGTCGGCCTGCGCCGGGTCGGTGATGGGGACGGCGAACTGGAACAGTTCGTCGCGCTCGTCGACGTGATCGCGGCCGAGCCGGTAATAGGCACTGTTGGCCGGGTCGAGCAGACACTCGAATTCCTCGTTCTGCCAGGCATCGGGCCCCTCCGCGTGGCGACACGTCAGGGGCGCCCGCGCTCCTCCTCTGCCAGGTGGAGACCGGCCTCGATCACCGCGTTCATGACGAGCGCGAGCCGTACCTCGCCCAGGCGGGGGGCGCGGTGCGCCATGGCGGCGACCAGGCGGCGTTCTCTGTCCATGTCCCGGCCGGCGAACCCGCCGACGGGCTTGAGCCGCTGTACCGTGCCGGCCAGCGCCGCCCGGCGCTCCAGGAGCGTGGCGAGCGCCGCGTCCACCCGGTCGATCGCGTCCCTGGCCCGTCCGACGGTCTCCGGGGCCTCGTGCCGCACCAGTGCGGCCAGCACCGTGGCGGCCTCCGCGGCGGCGGAGACCGCGGCGGCGGGAGCGTCCGGCGCGAGCAGCAGGCCGTCGGCTCCGGCCGCGACGGCCGCCGCGGCGAGCGTCGCGTCACCGCCGAGGTCGGCGAGGACCGGCCGCCCCGACCGCTCCCGCGCCGCGCGCATCAGCGCCATGTCGAGCACACCGGCCGATCCGTGCGTACGGCTTCCGCTCTCGCACAGCACCACCTGGTCGTTGCCCTCGGCGACGCAGTAGTCGGCGATCGCCAGCCACTCCTCGAGCGTGGCGGCCGGGCCGCGCTGCACGACGATCGGCAGGCCGAGCCTGGCCGCCGCGCGGACCAACTGGAAGTCCTGCATCCAGGCCGCTCCCACCAGGACGCCGTCCGCGCCGGCGGCGACGGCGTCGAGGTCCTCGGCCGAGAACGGTTCCACGAGCAGCGGGCCGGACCAGCCCGCGCGCGCCTCGGCGACGGCCTCCGCCGCCGACCTGCGGCCGTGATGACCGCGCAGGCTCAGCCATCGGGCGTCGCCACCGCCGATCACGGCGACCGGCGACCCTTCTCCCACGATCAGGGTCCCGATCCGTACGGCGGAGCGGTCGGGCACGCCGCCGGTCGTGCCGTCGGGCGGCGTTGTGGCGAGTGGGACGGCCTGGGACATGTCGGCTCCTCGGTTAGGCCGGCATTCGACCGGCTCGTTGACAACGAAAAAGGCAGAGACGCTCGTCTCTGCCTCAGCCGGCTCCGGATGGTCGCTAGATCACACGCCTGCGACCGGCCCTCCCGGAGCCGGCTGCGTAAACGTGAAATACCGAGCCATACCTCGACCCTACCAGGCGCCCTCCGCTGGCCGGAACGATCTGTCTCAGATATCGGACACGGCGTCATCGGCCGGGTTGATCCCTTTGTCATCCATGGGACGATCTATGCGTCCAGGAGGGGATTTGATGGCGCATGCGGAAGGCCGGCTGGTCGGCGGCCGGTACCAACTGATCGAACCCATTGGCCGAGGTGGCATGGGAATCGTCTGGCGAGCCCATGACGAGCTGCTCGATCGGACCGTGGCGGTCAAGGAGGTCCGCTACGACAGCGCGATGGGCGACCAGCTCGACGAGCTCAATCGCCGGACCATGCGCGAGGCACGCGCGGCCGGGCGGCTCACCCATCCGAACGTCGTCGTCGTCCATGACGTGATCGAGGAGGACGACCGGCCCTGGATCATCATGCAGCTCGTCCAGTCGCGCTCCCTCGGGCAGGTGATCCGCGAGGACGGCCGCCTCTCCCCCGAACGGACCACCGAGATCGGGTTGCAGGTCCTGGACGCGCTGAAGGAGGCCCACGCGCAGGGCGTCCTGCACCGTGACGTCAAGCCGGAGAACGTCCTGATCACGGACGACGGGCGGGTGGTGCTGACCGACTTCGGCATCGCGCGCCTGGAGGCCGACTCCACCATGACCAGGACCGGGCTCATCGGCACGCCCGCGTTCATCGCCCCGGAACGGCTGCGCGGCGACGCGGCCCAGCGCGAGTCCGACCTGTGGTCGCTCGGCGCCACGCTGTACGCCGCGGTGGAGGGCAAGCCGCCGCACGACCGCGGCATGCCCATGGCGACCATGCACGCCGTACTCAACGAGGCGCCCGCTCCCGCCGTACACGCCGGGGAACTGCGCGTCGTGCTCGAACGCCTCCTGGACAAGGACCCGGCGGCCCGGCCCGGCTATGACGAGACTGCCGAACTCCTGCGGCGTTCGCTCACCGGTACGGCACGGCCGAAGCCGGGAACCACGCCGTCGTCCAGGGCGTCCGCGCCGTCGGCCTCCCCCGCGCCGCGGTCGGCCGAGCCGCGGGAGGCGGGCGACGCCGGAGAGGGCGCTCGCCCGATCCCCGAGACGGGCCAGAGCGCCTGGGACGGCCCCGCGCGGGAGGGCCGGGCGGGCGGCGAGGCCCGGCGGCGGCCGTACGAGAAGCCCCGGGCCGCGGCGCGATTCAGCGAGCATGACACCCAGCCGGAACTCGCGCGCCCGCCGCTCGCGCAGCCGGAACCCGAACGGCCGGGCGGGTCGGCGGCGGCGCGGCCCGGTGCCGGCAAGCCGGGCGCGGGGACGGGGCCGACATCCGGCACGGGATCCGGCGCCGGGACTGCCGCGGGATCCGTTTCCGGGTCCGCCTCAGGGTCGGGCGCAGGGTCGGGCGCCGCCGGATCGGCTGCCGGGGGCGCGTCGTCCGCCGCCACGCCGGGATCCGGCGCCGCGAAGCCGAAGACCGGTACGGCCGGGCCCGCGTCCGCGACCGCGAAGTTCCGCGTCGAGAAGCCCGGATCCGGGACCGACACGCCCACGACCACGCCCACGTCGCCGGGAACCGGAGGCTCTGCGGGATCGGGCGTCGGGCACGCGTCGTCCGGCGCGGCGAAGCCGGGCGCGGGGACGACGCGGCCCGAGACGGACGCCGCCGGGCCCTCCTCCGGGACCCCGACCTCCTCCTCCGCGCGGCGGCCGGGCGGTGCCATCGACCTCTCCGGCGACGGCCCGCTGGACCGGTTCTTCTCCGCCGAGCACAAGGAGGCCGTACCGGCCGGGCAGTCCGGAGGCGGCCAGGAGGCGACCCAGCTGAGCGCCTCCTGGGGGAACGCCCCGGCCGCGCCGGCCAGGTCACGACCGGTGCCGCTGCTTCGCGCCGCGCTGGTCATCGTGCCCGCCCTCCTGATCGTGGCGGGCGTGGCCGGTTTCATCGGCCTGCGGCAGGGCGAGCAGGATCCCCCCGCCGTCGGCGGGGCGGCGCGGAACTCCAGCGGGCCGGGTCAGGACCACACGTCGGCGAAGCCCTCCGGCTCCGCGAGCCCGTCGCAGTCCACGTCCTCGCCGTCGCCGAGCCCCTCGCCTTCGGAGACCGCGGAGATCCCCAAGGGCTGGAAGCGGTACAAGGACAAGACGGGCTTCTCGATCGCGCTTCCCAAGGGCTGGAAGGAGTACAAGCGGGACGGCGGCAGCGTGTGGTTCCGCGGCTCGGACCGGAGCCAGTACCTGCTGATCGGTATGACCAGCAGTCCCAAGGACGACGCGGTGAAGGACTGGAAGAGCCAGGAGAAATCCGCCCCGTCCCGCTTCGGCGGTTACGAACTCATCGGCATCCGGCGGGTGGACTATTTCAAGGAGGCCGCCGACTGGGAGTTCACCTGGCGGACCTGGAGCGGCAAGGCCCACGTGATCAACCGCGGTTTCGTGACCGACAAGCACCACGGCTACGCCATCTACTGGCACACCCAGGACAAGCGCTGGAAGAAGGAATACCACTACTTCGAGACCTTCACGGCCACGTTCAAGCCCGCGAAGTGACCGGCCGCCCGTCGGCCGGCGTTCCACTGACCCGGCCGACGGGCCCCGAGGGAGGAGAGGGGCGCCGCCGGCCGGGGCAGGGCTATCACCAGGCGGACGGCTTGCCCTTCTGGAAGACCCACACGTCGAAGAAGGCGGTCAGGTCCATGCCCGACACCTTCTCCGCGCCACGGATGAACGCGGCGGTGTCCGCGTTGCCGTACCGGTTGTCGGCGGCCCAGTCCTTGATCAGCTTGAAGAAGGCGGTGTCGCCGATCTTGCCGCGCAGCGCGTGCAGCGTCATCGCCCCGCGGTTGTAGGGCACGCTGCCGAACATGTCGACCGTGCCGGGGTCGGTCAGGACGGTCTGCCAGAACGACGACGTCGCCGCGCGCCCGTAGTTGCTGGAGCTGTTGAACGTCGTCTGCGCCGAGGCGCCCCCGGTGTGCTCGGTCCACAGCCAGGTGGCGTACGTCGCGAAGCCCTCGTTGAGCCAGATGTCCGACCACCGGGTCGGCGTGACGCTGTCGCCGTACCACTGGTGCGCGAGCTCGTGCGCCATCGTGCCGACGCTCGCGGTGTTGGAGAAGATCGGCTTGGTCTGGGTCTCGAGGGCGTACCCGACGTTCGGCGCCCGGTCGACGATCGCGCCGGTCGAGGCGAACGGATACGGCCCGAAGATCGAGGAGAAGTACTCGATCATGTCCGGGATCTTGGAGACGGCGTTCGCCGACCCGGCCACCAGGCGCGGATCGACCGCGGTGTAGACGGGGATCCCGCTCGGGGTCCTCGACTCGTTGACGACGAAGTTCCCGATGGTCATCGTGGCCAGGTAGGTCGCCATCGGCTCGGTCGAGTCCCACACGAAGGTGGTCGTGCCGTTCTCGGTCTTCTGCGACAGCAACTGGCCGTTGCCGACCGCCGTGACGCCCTCCGGCACGGTGGCGCGGAAGGTGAAGGTCGCCTTGTCGGTCGGGTGGTCGCTGCCGGGGAACCACGCCGGGGCGCCCTGCGGCTCGCCGGCCACGAACGCGCCGTCGTCGGTGGGCACCCAGCCCTCGATGGAGCCGTCCGGGTCGGTGATGACCGGCGGTGTGCCCGCGTACTTCACGGTGACCGTGAAGACCTGCCCGGACTTGAGCTTCGGACGCGGGGTCACGACGAGTTCCTGCCCGTCGCGTGTGAACGAGGCCGGGTGCTTGTCCACCTTGAGCTCGGTGATCTCCGGGCCTCGGAAGTCGAGGTTGAACTGGTCCATGTCCTGGGTGGCGACCGCGGTGATCGTCGTGGTGGCGTCCATGTGCCGGCTCGCGGGGTCGTACGTGAAGGCGATGTCGTAGTGCTTCACGTCGAAGCCGCCGTTGCCCTGGTCGGGGAAGTACGGGTCCCCGACGGAGGCCGTGCCCGCCGAGTAGCGCGGCGCGCCGGGGTTTCCAGGTGCGGCGAGCGCGGGGTGCGCCACCTGGGCGCCGAGGAGGGCGCCCACCGCGGTCGCGAGGGCCGCTCCGCGGATACGGGAGATTCTCATTCGGTTCCTTCCACACGGGTTCCGGCCGGGCACGGCCCGGCCGGAACCACTCATTCTGCTTCGGGGATGGCGTCGGCGTGGTGCGTGACGTCAGCCGACGACGGAGCGCAGCGGGATGCCCGCACCGTTCAGGTCACGGACAAGATCGCGCAGGAACGGATGCTCGTCGGCCGCCAGACCCTCAGGGTTCGGGATCGTGATGTACGACGAGCCGTCGGCGGAGGCGGTCCGGCCGGTGTCGGTGTACGTCCTGACCACGGCCTCGGTCCGTGCCGCGTCGGCGTCGGCGACCTGGAGGACGATGGGGCGCCACTCACCGGCGAGGTCGTCCGGCTCCGCCGCCTTCGCCGCCGCCGCCCGGAGGGCGTCCGCGCCGCCGCCCGGGGTCGCCGTGAGCTGCCGCTGCTGCACGCTCCCCGCCGGCTGGAGCAGGGCGTTCGCGACCAGGTGGATGCCGTTCTCGTTGTAGGCGCGGAACAGCGGGTTGTAGGCGAAGAGCACGGCGTGGCCGGCCCCGGACGGCTCGTCGACCAGCGCGACCGTGCCCTTGAGCGCGTCGGCCTTCATCGTGTAGCCGTTCGACCAGAACGCGTCGTCGGACGGATAGGTGAGGACGTTCGTGCCCGTCTGGCTCGGGTTCAGGATCGGGTCGCCGTTGTTGAACTGGAAGTCCTCCGCCGGACGGCCGAGCGCGACCGCGCTGCCGGTGTTGACGTTCACCCGGAAGTGCGAGCCGATGACCTGGTAGCCGGTCGGCTTGGTCTTCTCCGTGGTGGAGGTCAGTCCGGCGGTGCGGGCGACGCGGGTGCCCTCGTTGCGCAGGCCCACGTACGTGCCGCCCGCGGCCACCCATGCCTTGAGGTTCGCCAGGCCCTGCGCGTTCAGGCCGCCGTTCGCGCTGCTGCCGTCCGGCACCAGCACGACCGTGCGCTCGGTGAACGCCGGGGTGTTGTCGTTGATGTCCGCCGTCGTGACCGTCTTGGGAGCGAGGCCCCAGCGCTCACTGAGGACGTAACGCGCCTCGCCGTACGAGCCGGAGGTGGTGGAGATCCCGGTGCCGGCGAACAGGCCGACGTCGGGTGTGCGCAGCGGGGTGCCGGAGGCCGGCGTCGCGTGGCCCTCGACGGCCACGCCGTACGACTGGGCGAGCTTGTCGAGCTCGCCGCGGGTCACCGCGCGGGCGGGCAGGCTGACCACGCCCGTCCCGAGGTCGCGCGACAACGGCACGCCGGAGCCGAGGAGGCGGAAGGTCAGTTCGGACGCGGCGGCCGAGTCCATCGGGTAGGTGTACGAGCCCATGGACGGGGCCGCGGAGACGACGCCGCCGTCCATGCGCTTCACCAGGTCGGCCTTCGGCGACAGCGCGTCACCGGTGGAGACGGTGCCCACGCCCATCAGCAGCGGGTTGCTCCACGAGGAGACGTCGTAGAAGTACGGGAAGGGGACGTAGGGGTCCTCCGCGATCAGCGCCTGGATCCAGTGCTTCTGCGGCTGGTCCATCGGGATCCAGTACGCCCCCGCCGGAACGGACAGGTTCGTGGCGGAACGGCCGCCGAAGACCTGGGCGGTGGGCACCGTGACCGGCTGCTTGAGCCGGTAGACCTCGACGTCCATGTCGCGCAGCCGTTCGACCAGCCGGCGCACGTCGCCGATCTGGCGGTCGGGCAGCAGGAAGTACGACCGGACCTTGACGTCGGGGACCGGGAACTGGACGGTGTTGGTCGGCTGTACGACCTCGTTCGGCTCCAGTGTGCCCGCGGCGCCCTGCTCGATCGCGGTCTGCCAGATCTTGTAGTAGCCGTCCAGGATCTCGCGCTTGTTGTCGGCGGCCCAGCCGATGGTGGCCCACTGCGTGTTGAACTGCTGCTGCACACGGTCCTCGACGGCCGAGGAGCTGCCCTTCTCGAAGGTCATGCCCGCGGCGCCGAAGCCGGTCGCGGGCACGGTGTCGCCGTACCCCATGTAGAACATGTCGTACGTCGCGTAGTTGAAGTAGCACTCCGTGGTGACCGCGCCGCCGCAGGCGCCGTTGTAGCCGAAGCCCGCCGCGTTGGCCGCCCCGATGCGGTTGATCCAGTCAACCGGCTGGGAGGCGATCTCGTGGTGGATCGGATCGGCGTTCGGCGGGAAGAAGTACTGCCGCCCGCCCATCTCGTGCGCGTCGACGAAGACCTGCGGCGGGTAGTCCCGCAGCATGTCGATCTTGCCGCCGGTCTCCGGCTGGGTCCGGGCGAACCAGTCCCTGTTGAGGTCGAACCCGTAGTCGTTCTGGCGGCGGTTCGCCTCCCTGCCGTCCGGGTTCTGGGTCGGCACGATGATCGTGACCAGGTTCTCGTTGCGCTTCGCCACGTCGCAGGACAGCCCGCCGGCCAGCTCGTACAGCGTCTTGAGCGCGGCGTCGGCCCCGCTCTTCTCGCCGCCGTGGACGTTCCCGGCCACCCACACGATCGCCGGGGAGTCGTCGGCGAGTCGCGCCGCCTTGTCCTGACGCAGCGACCGGGGATCCCGCAACGACCGGATCTGCGACGCGATCTTCTTCAGCTGTCCTGGCACCATGTGGTGACGGCTGGAGACGATGGCGTACGGCAGTTCCTGGCCGGAGACGCTGTGCGCCATCGTGCCGGTGACCACGCGGTCGGACGCGTGTCCCACCGCCTCGACGTACTTCCTGATCTCGTCGGACGTGAGGGTCCGGGACTGGCCCTTGCCGAGGGGGAAACCGAAGAACTGGTCGGGGCTCGGCACCGAGGTCGCGTGGGCGTTCGGGTCCGAAACACATTGCCGGTCGCCCGGGTCCGCGTACGCGGGCGGGGAGGCGAGTGGGAGGACGAGCGCGGTCAGCGTGAGGACCGCCGCTCCTGCGATCTTGCCGTACGGAGATTTTCTGCACGTCATCGTGCGTGGCCGCATGATCTTTTTTCTCCTGGGGGGTAAGGGGAAGGGTTTTGCGGGCGATGGCGTCCTGAGTGAGACCGATGAGGTGAAAGTAAAAGTTGCTGCGGATCGTATAAGTTGGGAATAAAGCGGGCAAGAGATATCAAAGTTCAAATTCCGGATGTCCGAATGTGCGAACGTGGCGATACACCGCCGGGGAATCGGGAAACCCGCCCCGGCGAGCGGGCACCCCGGACGCCCAGGGCCGCGGCGCGGGAACGATCCAGGGACGCCGAATGGCGGGTGCGGAGATCGCCGGAACGCCGGAGGCACGGCACGGGGCCCCGCTCGGGCCGAATCCCCGCCCCCGGCCCGCCCCGTGAG